>JANQIB010000121.1 GCA_028282385.1 Alphaproteobacteria bacterium | reverse complement strand
GCGTTCATTGATCACGCCGCAATGGCCGTGATCGGTATATTCACAAAAACAGACATCAGCGATGATGCTCATTTCCGGCGCGGCCTGTTTGGCGCGGTTAATCATCCGTGCGAGCAGTCCGTTCGGATCGCAGGCATCGCTTCCTGTATGATCCTTGTGGTGGGAAACGCCAAACAGCATCATGGCTTTCACGCCGCGGGCAGATGCGTCTTTAACTGTTTTCTCTAAACTTTTTTCCGTTTCACGCATCACGCCGGGCAGGGAAGAAATCGGTGTGCGCTCTTCCGCATTCTCTTCAACAAAAACCGGGTAAATCAGATCTTCCTTGTGAACGTGATTTTCGCGCACCATGTCACGCATGGCATCTGACCCGCGCAGGCGGCGCAGGCGCACATGTGGAAAGCGGTCATTCGTCAGCTCTTTCATTTTGACCTGGTCGATATGGGACGTTCCTTCGGCAGGTTGAAGATCGGCGGGAAGCTTTGTTTTATGCGGCATAATCGGGCCTTTCGCATCTGTGATGGTTTTAAAACTCCTACGGGAGGAAGAGGGAATTGTAAAGCCCGGCAGGGTGTTTTTCTATGATGAAGAGCAAACGTATGCACAGAGGCGTCAGGGTTGAGCTTGCCGTCAGGGCAAGACTTCGTTAAGATTTTATGCGTAGTCTTAACAGGTTGTTCTTATTTTCCTTAATTTTCTGTAGCCGGAGTTGACCTCATGATGACGCCCTATTTTGAAACAATCCAGATTATCGAGCGCCTGCACCGCTATTTTCTGGATGTGGTGAAAGTCGAATTGGACCGTAAAGGGGTTCAGGACGTCAATAACGTTCAGTCGATGATCCTTTATAATATCGGTCATGATGAGCTGACGGTCGGAGAATTGACGTTGCGCGGCTATTATCTCGGCTCCAACGTGTCCTATAACGTTAAGAAAATGACCGAAAACGGCTATATTGAACAAAGCCGTTCGGTCCATGACAAGCGCTCGATCCGGGTCAAGCTGACCGATAAGGGTAAGGAGCTTTACGGTGTTCTCTCCGAGATGTTTGAGCGCCATGAAGGCAAGCTGGATGGGACGGATATCGCAGAAGAAGACCTCAAAAACCTCATCAAAACCATGAAAGCACTGGAACGCTTCTGGAATGCCCAAAGCCAGTTTACAGGCTTGGATAGTATTGACGATGGGGAATAGGACGTATTTTCCAAAATGCTATTTCACGAAAAATATTGACATAATGATGAGTCTTGAGCATTGTAGCTTTCTTTTTGGAGAAAGCTATGCGTTTACAATTAAATCAAAGCCATGTTGATAGATTACTGCAGCCAATCGATTTTTCTGTTCTGACGCTCAGAATCGAAACTTGTCTGAAAAATACGAATATTCGCCATTATTTAAGTGTTTTTCTGAAGGGTGAGAGAGGTCTGCTGAGGATTCCAAATTTCAGTCACAAATCACTTAACAGTCTAAGAGCACATATTGTAACAAAGTTTGATCTGTTCCCAGAGAGCAACATACTGACCTTATCGGGAGAGTTGATAGAGAAACTACCTACTCATAATAGCCAAGACCCTGAGGTAGATTACGCTAATATTGAGCAAATCAAAGATGTGTTGATGCGTAATTTGCCACCAGCACCGGAAGGGAGTTCTCTCAGAGTAGAAGAAGGTTCTCTCAGTATACACGACTGGATTATTGGGCTTCTTTCGCCAGAGCTACGTTCTGGGCTTTCCAGCGCGTTTTTGGAGCAGGCTGCAATAGAAGTATCCCAAGATCCCGAGATCCGCGCGCAGATGAAAACATCTATCGAGGGAATTGTTTCTCAACAGCTTGGGCTTACCGCTAACTCAACGCCTGAATCCCCGTAATGGCCCGTCCTAAGATAAGCGCATGAATATCATGCGTCCCTTCATAGGTGTTTACAGCCTCTAAATTCATCATATGGCGGATGACGTGATATTCATCGGCAATCCCGTTGCCGCCCAGCATATCGCGGGCCTGACGGGCGATATCAAGCGCTTTGCCGCAATTATTGCGTTTGAGAAGTGAAATCGCTTCCGGCGGAGCGCGACCTTCATCGCGCAATTGACCCAGGCGCAGGGCGGCGGTTAGGCCAAGCGCGATTTCCGTTTCCATGTCGGCGAGTTTTTTCTGGATCAGCTGGTGACCTGCCAGTGGTTTGCCGTAGACATTGCGGTCCAGAACATATTGCCGCGCGAGTTCAAAACAGGCCTGAGCGGCGCCCATCGCGCCCCAGCAGATTCCGTAACGCGCGGAGTTCAGGCATAGGAACGGTGCTTTGAGACTGTCCGCGCCGGGCAGGATATTTTCTGTCGGGACAAAGACCTCATCCATCATGATGCCGCCGGTGACGGAAGAGCGCAGGGACATTTTGCCTTCAATCTTCGGCGCTTCGAGGCCTTTCATGCCTTTTTCTAAAATAAGCCCGGTGGTTTTGTTTTCCCCCTCGCGGGCCCAGATAATAAAGACATCGGCGATTGGCGAATTGGTAATCCATTGTTTGGCGCCGGAAATTTTGACCCCGCCATCGACATGTTCAACCCTGGTGCGCATCGCGGACGGGTCAGACCCACCGTCGGGTTCAGTTAATCCAAAACATCCGATAAATTCTCCAGAAGCCAGTTTTGGCAGGAATTTTTCCTTTTGTTCATCACTGCCAAATTTATAAATCGGGTACATCACGAGCGAGGACTGAACCGATAATGCGGAGCGGTAACCGCTATCGACCGCTTCCATTTCCTTGGCGATTAAGCCGTAGGCAACCTGTGAGACACCCGGGCAGCCATAACCGTCAATTGTCGCGCCGAGCAGGCCGAGTTTACCCATTTCTTTCATCAGCTCCGGGTCGAATGTTTCGTGCCGGTTGGCTTCGACAATGCCGGGCAGGAGCACTTCCTGGGCGAAGTCATGGGCGGTATCCCGGATCATCCGGTCTTCCTCGCTCAGCAGTTCTTCAAGAAACAGGGGATCTTTCCAGTCAAATTCGGTGCGTTCGGTCATATTCATCTTGTCCTTTTGGTTTGTGATTCTATCATAGCTGAAATGTCAGAAGAACCACTCAAAAATAGATCTGTGATCATAGAATTTATCCCGGTGGGGCAGTATATGCGCGTGAGCGCGATGGATACGGCCACTCTGACTGAAATTACAATTTCCGGACCCGTGGATGCGCCGGAAAGTACGCTGCGGCGTAATGCCCTGAAACGTCTTGAATATGTGCTGAAGAAAAAGGGGATAATCACATAAAGATATTGCCCGAAGGGCGCGTAAACCCTATAACACAGGCATGGGTTTAAAAGTTGCCATTGCCAGTGATCACGGCGGATTCCAGCTCAAGGAATTCCTCAAGGATAATCTCGACATTAAATGGATAGATCTGGGCACGGATTCGGAAAAGGCTGCTGATCATCCTGAGTATGGTCACAAATTGTCCCGTTTTGTTGCAGAAGGGGGCGCGGAATTCGGTGTTGCCATCTGCGGGACGGGGATCGGAATTTCTATTGCCTGTAATCGTCATCCGGAGATTCGCGCGGCAGTTTGTACAGATTCGACAATGGCGCGCCTGACGCGTGAGCACAATGATGCAAATGTTCTGTGTCTTGGTGCTCGCATCATAGGCGAAGAGGTTGCTTTGGATGTCGTTCAAACTTTTTTGGAAACAGAATTTAATACCAAAAAAGCAAAATATGCGCGGCGTGTTGAGATGTACAACGATTTTAATTGAGGAAGAGGACCAGAAAGAATGAGCAATATAGCAGAAAGTAACGACAATATGACACCGGATAATTTTTTTAGCGCGGGCGTGAGCGATATTGACTCAGAAGTAGCCAAGGCAATCAAGGCAGAGCTTGCGCGCCAGCAGGATCAAATCGAACTGATTGCCTCTGAAAACATTGTATCCAGGGCGGTATTGGAAGCACAAGGATCTGTCCTGACAAATAAATATGCCGAAGGCTATCCGGGAAAGCGCTACTATCAGGGATGCGAGCATGTTGATATAACCGAGAACCTTGCGATTGAGCGTTTGTGTAAACTCTTCGATTGCAAATTTGCGAACGTTCAGCCGCATTCCGGCGCAAATGCCAACCTTGGTGTGTTTATGGCGGTGCTGGAACCCGGCGATACCTATATGGGCATGGATCTCGCGCATGGTGGTCACCTCACACATGGCTGCCCGGTGAATTTCTCTGGCAAATGGTTCAAGCCTGTCTCCTATGGGATTAATGATGAGGGCATCATTGACATGGATGAGGTTGAGAAGATGGCCCTTGAGCACAAGCCGAAAATGATCCTGGCCGGAGCCTCGGCCTATTCAGGTGTAATCGACTTTAAACGTTTTCGTGAGATTGCCGATAAAGTCGGCGCAGTGCTGTTTGCTGACGTTGCGCACTATGCGGGCCTGATTGTCGGTGGGGTTTATCCAAGCCCGTTCCCGCATGCGCATGTTGTTACAACAACAACGCATAAAACGCTGCGCGGTCCGCGCGGCGGGGCGATCATGACCAATGATGAAGAGATTGCGAAGAAACTTAATTCTGCGATCTTCCCGGGCCTGCAGGGCGGTCCGTTAGAGCATGCAATCGCGGCCAAAGCGGTTGCCTTTGGGGAAGCGCTACAGCCGGGCTTTAAAATTTACGCCAAAGCTGTTCTTGATAATGCGCGTGTACTGGCCGATACGCTGAAAGAGGGCGGACTGGACATCGTCTCCGGCGGTACGGATTGCCATATGATGCTGGTTGATCTTCGCCCGAAAGGTCTGACAGGGAAAGCGGCAGACTTGGCTTTGGAGCATGCGGGTATCACCTGTAACAAAAACTCCGTGCCGAACGACCCGGAAAAGCCGTTTGTCACATCGGGCATTCGTCTTGGTACACCGGCAGGAACCACGCGCGGTTTTGGCCCGGCGGAATGGAAAGAAATTGGCGGGTTTATTCTTGAAGTTCTTGATGGTCTTGCCGCAAACGGTCCGGAAGGCAACGGCGAAGTAGAAAAATCCGTCCGCGCCAAGGTCAAAGCTTTGTGTGAGAAGTTTCCAATTTATAAGGATTAACCTTGGATGCATTGTCCGTTTTGCGGAAATGAAGAAACGCAGGTGAAGGATTCGCGTCCTAGCGAAGACGGCGCGGCGATCCGGCGCCGTCGTTCCTGCCCGTCCTGCGGCGGGCGCTTTACGACCTTTGAGCGAATCCAGCTGCGTGATCTCAGCGTTGTCAAAGCAGGCGGTAAGTCGGAACCGTTTGACCGGGATAAAATTATGCGCTCCATGACGGTTGCCCTGCGTAAACGCCCGGTTGATGAGGATCAGATCGATAAGGCCGTGAACGGCATTGTCCGCCAGCTTGAAAGTTACGGCGAGCCGGAAATTCCTTCACGTGAAATTGGCAGAATCGTGATGAGCGCTTTGGTTGAACTCGATATTGTCGGCTATATCCGCTATGCAAGCGTCTATAAAGATTTCCGGGAACCGGAAGACTTCAATGCTTTTGTTGAAGAGATCCAAAATCTTCAAAGTGAAAAACGCGCCAAAGCGGAATAACCTGCCGCGATAGCGGCTATAGAATTTAACCACAGAGACACAGAGGCGCAGAGTTTTTTTAATAAAAGAGTCTCTGTGTCTCTGAGCCTCTGTGGTAAATAATAATCATGAATGAAACCCGCTATATGAAATCTGCAATCGCCCTGGCGCGGCGGGGGGTGGGTGTTTGCGCGCCGAATCCATCTGTCGGTTGTGTCATTGTCAAAGACGGGCATGTGATTGCACGGGCAGTGACTGCGCGGGGCGGACGGCCGCATGCGGAAACGCAAGCGCTGGCGCAAGCTGGGGCGCAGGCAAAAGGTGCAGATGTTTATGTGACATTAGAACCTTGTGCACATGTTGGAGAAACGCCGTCCTGCGCGGAGAATCTGATTAAAGCAGGCGTCAGCAAAGTTGTGATTGCCTGCACGGATCCTGATAAGCGGACGAACGGAAAAGGGATAGAGAAACTCCGTGCAGCTGGAATTGAAGTTGTCACGGATATTTTAAAAGATGAGGCACTGGACGGCTTGCGCGGGTTTATTTTATCGCGCACACAAGAGCGTCCTGAAATCACGTTGAAAACAGCTTGTACGCTGGATGGAAAAATTGCGCTGACGAATGGGCAGTCGAAATGGATTACCGGGGCGCAGGCACGGCGCTATGCGCATCTGGAGCGGTCCATGCATGATGCGATCATCTGCGGGATTGGGACTGTTCTTGCCGATGATCCCTCTTTAACGGCGCGCCTGCCAGGTGTCAAAAGCACTGCGCCGCGGATCATTTTTGATACGAATTTGCGCCTGCCTAAAACAACAAAGCTTTTTGAAGAGGTTAAAGAGCAACCTCTCTGGATTGTTTGCGGCGAAGATGTGAATGATATAGCTGCTAAAAAGCTTGAAGAAAAAGGAGTAACTCTTTTGAAACAAAAAGATTTACTTTCTTCTCTTTCTGCAATTTCTGCGTGCGGGATAGGCCGGGTTCTTGTTGAAGGTGGTCCGACCTTGCTGACGAGTTTCCTTTCGCAAGGCCTGTGGGACCGCTGGCTTGTCTTTCGTGCGCCGGCGCAGATTGGCGGGGATGGTAAAGCGATGACCGGCACCCAAAACCTGTCTGACATGGCAGATCTCCAGAGGCTGAAACGCAGAGAAATCCGCGCATTTGGTGAAGATCTACTGGAAATTTACGAAAACACGGCGTAAAGTGCGGCCATGTTTACAGGCATTGTCACTCATATCGGCGAGATTGTGCGGATTGAAGATCACCGCGGGGATAAGCGTGTTTTTATCCGCTCAAAACTGCCTTTGTCTGAAACGAAGAACGGGGCTTCTGTGGCCTGTTCGGGAACCTGCCTGACCATTGTCGAAATGATGGAGGATATCTTTGCCGCCGATGTGTCGGCAGAAACACTTTCCAAAACTGTTCTGGGAAGTTGGGAAAAGGGTACGCGGATCAATCTGGAAGGGTCTTTAAAAGCCGGGGATGAGCTTGGCGGGCATCTGGTCTCCGGTCATGTGGACGGTGTTTGCAGACTTGAAGATATTCATATTGAAGGAGACTCGCACCGCCTAACTCTTAAAGCGCCGGAAGATCTGGCCCGTTATATTGCCCCGAAAGGGTCAGTCACGCTGGACGGGGTTTCCTTGACCGTGAATGAGGTCAACGGGACGCAGTTCGGGGTCAACATCATTCCCCATACCTGGATTCACACGACGCTGGGCGACCGCCATGCAGGGGACACACTTAATCTGGAAATTGATTTGCTGGCGCGCTATGTTGCCCGCCTGATGGATTTTCAAAACTTCAAAGGGCTGGCGGCATGAAATCTGTTTCAAAGCAAGCAATCCGCGATGCGCGGCTTACCGAAGAAGACCAGGCTGCGCTGGCAGGCGTGGATGAAATCGTTGCTGATATTCGCAATGGGAAGCCGGTGATCATTGTTGATGATGAGGATCGTGAGAATGAGGGGGACCTTGTCATTGCCGCGCAGATGGCAACGCCTGAAACGATTAACTTCATGGCCACCCACGGGCGCGGGCTCATCTGCCTGCCGATGGAGGCTGCCATGGTAGACAGGCTGGGTCTGCAGCTCATGGGGCGCGGGAATAATACGCATATGCGCACGGCCTTTACTGTGTCGATTGAAGCCAGGAAGGGTGTCACGACAGGAATTTCTGCGGCGGACCGGGCCCTGACGATCCAGACCGCAATTAACCCGGGAAGCGGGCCTGATGATATTGCAACGCCGGGTCATGTCTTTCCGCTTCTGGCCAGAGATGGCGGTGTGCTGGTGCGCACCGGTCATACCGAAGCCGCGGTTGATCTTGCCAAAATGGCAGGTTTTTCAGGCGCCGGCGTGATCTGTGAGATTATGAATGAAGATGGCACGATGGCGCGTCTGCCGGATCTCGTGGCGTTTGCCCAGCGCCATAATTTAAAGGTCGGGACAATCGCAGATTTGATTGCGCATCGCCGGGCCACAGAAAAACTGGTTGAATGTATTTATTCATCTGATTTTACAAGTCACTACGGGCAAGACTTCAAGCTTCATCTCTATACAAATACGGTTCAGTATGCGGAGCATATCGCGCTTGTAAAAGGTCAGATCGATCCGTCAAAACCGGTTTTGGTTCGCATGCATGCGGCCAATCCACTGAAAGATATGCTTGGCGGCGGCGATCCGGTTTTAGAACAATCCATGCGCCTGATTGATGAGGCGCGCTCAGGGGTAATTGTCTTGATCCGCGAGTCTGATCCGCATCATCTCTCGCGTATGCTGGGCGCACCGGCACCGAAAGAGGCGCATCCACAGCTCCGTGACTACGGGATAGGCGCACAGATTCTTCTTGATCTTGGGGTCAAGAACATGGTCTTACTGACGAATAGTCCGAAACCCGTTGCCGGGCTTGAAGGGTATGATCTGCATATTACAGCCCATAAAACGATAGCTTAAGGAAATTGCATAATGGTTGGCGCATCCTCTTTTAAAGACAAACCACTTCCGGAATTTGCCGAGCCGCCGCATGTGATGATTATTGAATCGCCTTATTATACGGACGTCTCAGAGAAGTTGCGGGCCGGTGCGCTTAAAGTTTTGGAAGCAGCAGGGGCCAGCCATGAAATCCACCAGGTGCCGGGGGCTTTTGAAATCCCGGCGGCGATCCAGTTTGCCGTGCGCGGCCTTGATTTTTATACCGCGCGTAAACGTTATGATGCCTATATCGCGCTGGGCTGCGTGATCCGGGGAGAAACGTCTCATTACGATATTATCGCCGGTGAAAGCGCGCGCGCATTGATGGATATTGCCATTCATCACTCTTTGGCGATCGGCAATGGCATCTTAACTTGCGATACGCTGGAACAGGCTCTTACCCGCGCCGATCCTGACGGTCAGGATAAAGGCGGCTTTGCGGCCCGTTCAGCGATTGAAATGCTCGGCCTGAAAGCCACATTCGGTATTTATCCCAGATAATTTATGATGACCCAGGATTCTCATACGCCGTCCGCTTCGGCCAAGAACCGTGCCGCCCGTTTATTGGCTGTGCAGGCAATTTATCAGCGTGAAGTGAACGGAATAGAGGATGCAGCGTCTTTGGCCGCCGAATATATGGCGCATCGCGCCGGGATGGAAATTGACGGTGAGAAGCTGGTTGAACCTGAGCCCGATCTTTTGAAGACCTTAATTTTTGGCGTCATTGAAAAAGAAGAAGATCTTCGGGATATTGTCCAAAAAAACAGGGGGGGTGAGGGTGAAGAGGTAAAAGCACCTGAACCGCTGATGATGGCCTGCTTACTCTGCGGGTCATATGAACTTGTTTTTAGCCAAGATGTTGATTTTCCTATTATAATTTCTGATTATGTGGAGGTCGCCAAAGCCTTTTATGAGGGGCGTGAGCCGGGCCTGGTGAACGCCATTCTTGATTCTGTCCGTAAAGTTGCCCGCGATTAGATAAAATCCAATCTATTTCCCATATTTTATTAATTTTTGCAGTGTAGCATAGAGAGTGGGTTTACGGTGAAACAGGGTTTTAAGGGGATACTCCTCCATGAAAATGGCAATCATAGCGATCGTAGCGATCTTGCTGCTCGGCGGCGGCGGCGGGGCAGCGTATTTCTTTTTTATGAAACCGGCGGAAGCTTCCGGCGGTGAAATGGCCGAACATGAAAAGGCTGAAGCGGAAGCCAAAGCGGCGGCCGAGGCGGAAGCACATGGCGAGCCGGAAGAATTGCATTTTGTTGATCTGGCACCTCTGGTCCTCCCGATTATTGATGAAAGCGGTGTCTCGCAGGTTGTGACAATCGTTGTGGCGATTGAAGTGCCCACCGGTGACGATGCCGCGATGGTTAAAAAACTGAAACCAAAATTAAAGGATGCCTACATCCAGGATATGTATGGCGTGTTGAACAGGAAGGCAATTACAACGGGCGGCGTGATTGAGGTTGGTAAACTGAAAGCCCGCCTGACAAGAATAACAAAGGGAATTATTGGCGAAGAGCAGGTCAATGATGTGCTCTTGCAAGTGGTGCAGCAGCGCCCTATTTAGATGCTGGAAATTGGATGTTGGATATTAGAAGTTTTGAAAAAGCTTTTCCAACATCCAGCATCCAATATCGAACATCGAAATTCTGCCGTGGGCCGTAGACCCTGTTACAGCCCCGACATGGCAGTCACTTGAAAGGCCCGGGCTGCGTCCCGGCCTTTTTTTATGCGTTTTCCCCATTATTTTACCTAATCAAAATACACGCTCTTGTCACCGCGGGAAAAATGGTGCAGCTTCTTGCGGTTATGGAAGGGGTCGTCTATAAGGCCCACACATATATAAAGAAACAACAAAAGGGTATGAGGAATGATTGAAATTTATCTCATGATTGCCTGTTCTGTTCTGGCTGTTCTGATTTTTGGACAGGTCTGGATCCGGCAGGTGATGACGGAAGAACCTGGCAATAAAAAGATGCAGGGCATCGCCGAGGCTATTCAGGAAGGGGCGAAAGCCTATCTGAACCGTCAGTACAAAACGATCGGTCTCGTCGGGATCGTGGTTGCGGTAATCTTGCACTTTCTGCTTGGTCTTCATGTGGCGGCCGGTTTTCTGATCGGCGCGGTGCTGTCCGGTCTTGCCGGTTATATCGGCATGAATGTGTCCGTGCGCGCGAATGTTCGGACCACGCAAGCGGCAACCAAAGGTTTGGAGCCTGCACTTGATATCGCTTTCAAATCCGGCGCAGTCACGGGGATGCTCGTGGTTGGTCTGGGTCTGGCTGGCGTGGCCGGGTATTATTACTACCTGACTGAAGTGCGCGGGGCAGAGTTGCGTCATGCACTGGAAGGTCTAGTTGCGCTTGGTTTCGGGGCTTCACTGATTTCAATCTTTGCGCGTCTTGGCGGCGGGATCTTTACAAAAGGTGCCGATGTTGGGGCCGACCTTGTTGGGAAAGTCGAAGCCGGCATTCCTGAAGATGATCCGCGGAACCCGGCTGTGATTGCCGATAACGTTGGTGACAATGTCGGGGACTGTGCCGGGATGGCAGCCGACCTGTTTGAAACCTACGCGGTGACCGTTGTGGCCACGATGCTGATTGCTTACAGCGTCTTTGACGCAGGCGCAGCGCAGGCCATGATGATGCTTCCGCTGATGATCGGTGCGCTGTGCATTATCGGTTCCATTTTCGGAACAGGTTTTGTCAAGCTCGGCAAATCACAAAGCATTATGGGTGCACTCTATAAAGGCTTTATCGGAACGGCCCTGTTCTCTTTGGCGATGATCATTATGATGATGGCCGCTGTCGGAACGGACATGACATTCGGTCTGGCAAATAGTGACGACGTGCTCACAATGAAAGACCTGTTTGTCTGTGTGCTGACCGGTCTTGGTGTAACGGGCCTGATTGTCTGGGTCACGGAATATTATACAGGCACGAATTTCCGTCCTGTGCGTTCTGTGGCAAAAGCCTCTGAAACGGGTCACGGCACAAACGTGATCCAGGGTCTGGCCGTGTCCATGGAAGCGACCGCTTTACCGGTCCTGATTATCTGCGCTGGTATTTATATTGCCTTTACCTGTGCAGGTCTGTTCGGGATTGCGATTGCGGCAACAACGATGTTGTCCCTTGCCGGGATGGTGGTTGCGCTCGATGCGTTTGGTCCTGTGACCGATAACGCAGGTGGAATTGCCGAGATGGCTGAACTTCCGCAAAAAGTGCGGAACACAACAGATGCACTGGATGCGGTTGGAAACACAACTAAGGCCGTGACCAAAGGTTACGCAATCGGTTCTGCCGGTCTGGCGGCGCTGGTGCTCTTTGCAGCCTATACCGAAGAAATCAAACACTACCTGCCGGATTATGCGGATATCGAATTTCCCCTGACAGATCCGTATGTTGTGATTGGTCTGTTTGTTGGTGGGGCTCTGCCATATCTCTTTGGTGCGTTGTCGATGACGGCTGTGGGCCGTGCAGCGGCGAGTGTGGTGGTTGAAGTCCGCCGCCAGTTCAAAGAGATCAAAGGCATCATGGAAGGAAAAGCCAAGCCGGAATATGGCCGCGCGGTTGACCTTCTGACGAGATCAGCGATCCGTGAAATGATCGTGCCGTCTCTGCTGCCGATCCTGGCCCCGGTTGCGCTGTTTGGCGTAGTCTACTGGCTCAGTGGTGATCTTGTCCCGGCTTTCCAGGCCCTGGGCGCGATGCTGCTCGGGACGATCGTAACCGGCCTGTTTGTCGCCATTTCTATGACGGCAGGGGGCGGTGCCTGGGATAACGCCAAGAAATTCATCGAAGATGGAAATCATGGCGGAAAAGGCTCCGAAGCCCACAAGGCTGCCGTAACCGGTGACACTGTCGGCGATCCATACAAGGATACAGCCGGCCCGGCCGTGAACCCGCTGATCAAGATTGCAAACATTGTTGCGATCTTGCTCGTGGCGGTGATTGCGAAACTGATGGCTGGCTAATTCAGTCTTATAAGGAATAAAAAGGCCTCGCTCGTTGCAGTGGGGCCTTTTTTTTGACATAATTTATAATGTTGTTATGTTATCCTAATGTCTAAAACAAAAAATCGTTTGATTGTAGCTTCCGCAGGCTTGTTTCTATTAAGCGGGGTAGCACTCAATGTATGGCAAGAATTTTCAAAACCTGAAAGAAATTCTAATGACTTTTCTTTGGAAGAGGGGTTTTGTTCGTATGACTTTGATCAAAGTCTAGCTTACTTTTGGAAAGAGGTTGCTGGCGAACTAAAAGCCATCAAAATGATAAATCCCAGACCAACAGGCAAAGGTCTGAACTATCAGGGCGATGTTGCAGCTCCGATATTTGATTTGGATGACACTATTTCAAACGCATGGGAAAAAATAACAGTTTATCCAAATGGCAAATCCGGAGATGGAAAACCTAGCTGCACTTTATCAGGGCCTAGTGGTGAAGAAACCTATCCGGCAAACAGAATGTATCTGCCAAAAACCCGGCAAGGCGTTTTTCTAGAAGCTTAATTCCCGCCGCCGGCGGTGGTGGCTGCGCTGCTTGAGCCACGGTTAAAGCGTCCGACATTCCCGAGAAGCTGCTGCATGATGGTGACTTCATTTCCACCTGTATGAGTTTTCCGGCGTACACGTGGAATATCCAGGCGGTCAGCATCTATTTCTTCGGCAATCTGGACAACGCCCTCTTCATCAAAGGCGACAACGACAATTTTCTCGTCGACCACTTCAGGATCAAAAAGCCCGCGCTTTTCTGTTTTCTGTGATAGGTAATACCAGACATTTTCATCAAACGGGGCCTGCGTTGTCGGGGAGCCTAAAGACTTCAGCACGTTGGATTTTGTGCTCACGCCTGGTACGACTTCGGCCAGCCGGTAATCTTCTACCATGTTCCCGCGCGTGGCCGTTGTCGGCGAGCAGGCGGAGATCATGGCAACAGAGCCTAACAGGAGAGTAAAATATCTGGTGTTTTTCATAGGTTAAAACTTACGTCTTTGCTTTGATTGTGTAAATAATCATCTATATAAGAAAGCATGTTTACGTTTTTTTCAAGGCAGGGGCGGGTCCGTCAAAAACAGGCGATAGCCCTCTATAAAGCCGCCGCGCTGGCAGCCCGGGAGCCGCAATTTTATACGGATTTCGGTGTGCCGGATACGTTTGACGGGCGCTTTGAGATGCTCTGTCTACAAGTTTGGCTGGTGATGCACAAATTGAAGGTGGCCGGCGAGGATAAACTGGCTCAGGCTTTGTTTGATGTCATGTTCAGGACAATGGATCAGACAATCCGTGAGATCGGGGTCGGTGATCTGTCCGTGCCGCGTCATATGAAACGGATGATGACCGGCTTTAACGGCCGGGCCAATGCGTATGAAGCCGCGCTAGTGGGTGAAGAAAAGCTGGAAGAGACGCTGATCCGCAATGTTTATGCAACAGCAGATAATATTGAGCAGGGCCGGGTGCAGGCCCTTGCACTCTATGTCAGACAGGTTGTAGAAGGAAATCCCAAAGAGGAGCAGGACGATGAGCAGAAGACGGGAAAAACTGCCGGCCAGTGAATGGACCCACGCACTGGATCTCGAAACAGTGGAGCCTGCAGGGCTAGAGCTGCATCTTGCCGCGCCGGAAGAGGCGAGGGAAGATCTCGCCCGCCGCCTTGAGATTTCCAGCCTTGAGAGGCTTGAGGCGGATCTGAAAGCTTTGCCGCGGGCAGGAGGTGTTTTTCATGTTTGCGGGCGTTTTCGGGCCAAGATCATTCAGGAATGTGTGGTCACGACCGATCCGGTCGACAGTTTGATCGAAGAGGAGGTTGAAGGCTGGTTTGTTGACCATGAGGCGGGTGTGGCGTCTTTTGCAAAAGCCAGAAAAGACAGGGATGCCGGCACGGCTAAGGGCAATGCCGAAGTTGAAATTATGGATGAATCCGAGGATCCGGAAGCTGCGATTGGCGGGCAAGTTGACCTAGGGGAATTTATTGTTCAAAACCTATCTTTGGCCATTAACCCTTATCCGCATAAAGATGGCGTTCATTATGACTATACTGATGAGGATCCACAGGATTCAACGCGTTCTGAGAGCCGGAAAAACCCCTTTGAGGCCCTGAAGGACTGGAAAGAAAACCGATAAAATCCCTCTCCCTAAGGGAGAGGGCAACGAGGCTTCGCGGCTTTGCCGCAATATAGCCGAGTGGGTGAGGGTTTAAGATTTTTCTTTTAAAACAACCATTTTACCCCCTCACCCAGCTCCATCTAAACTCAGCCTGACGGCTTCGTTAAGCTTGCACAACCCTCTCCCCATGGGAGAGGGAAGGTCTTTTTTCTTGCATTATTGCGGTGGATACGTTAACTAACGCCCTGAATTTACATGTGAGGACAAGAAAATGGCTGTTCCAAAGAGCAAAATCAGCGCTTCAAAGCGTGGCATGCGCCGGGCGCACGACCGTTTGAAGGTTGAGAACTGGGTGGAAGACCAGCATTCCGGTGAGCCTAAGCGCCGTCACCATATCGACTTGAAAAGCGGCATGTATAAAGGCCGCCAGGTTATTGAAGGCAAAGAGTAGGGAGTTAAGAGTAGGGAGTAATCAGATGCTTCCTGCTTTTGTCTCTTTACTAACTTCTCCCTACTCCCTACTTTCCACTAATGAGTTTACATCAGACCATAGCGCTTGATGCGATGGGCGGCGATTTTGGGCCGCCCGTGATTGTTCCCGCGGCGGCGCTTGCGCTGAAGGATATGGGGGAGACTCGTTTCCTGTTCTTTGGCGATGAGCGTCAGATCAAACTGGAATTGGACCGTCATCAATCCCTGCGCTCGGTTAGTGAAATTATCCATACCGATAAAAAGATCAATAGTGAGGACAAGCCTTCCGCGGCTTTGAGGGCTGGAAAAGACTCCTCAATGCGTCTTGCGATTGAATCGGTGAAGGATGGGACGGCTGATGCGGTTATCTCTGCCGGAAATACAGGCGCGTTAATGGCAATGTCAAAACTGGTCCTCAAATGTTTGCCGGGGATTAACCGTCCGGCGATTGCCAGTTCTTTTCCAACCCTGCGCGGACAAACCCTGATGCTTGATCTTGGGGCCAATCTTGCTTGTGATGAAGAGGTGCTGACCCAGTTTGCTTTGTTGGGCGCGGTTTATGTTCGGGTGGTGAAGGGTATTGCCAATCCGTCTGTCGGTCTGCTCAATGTTGGGACAGAGGACATGAAAGGCCATGAAGAGCTGCGCGCGGCCTCTGCTATTCTTTCCTCTGTTGAGTTTCCGGGACGCTATCACGGCTTTATCGAAGGCGATGACATCACCAAGGGAACCGTGGATGTTGTGGTTACGGACGGCTTTACCGGTAATATTGCGCTGAAAACGGCGGAAGGTGTTGGGAAGCTGACTTCCGAGTTTTTGCGTGAAGGATTTAAATCTTCCCCGCTGGCCATGATCGGTTACCTGTTTGCACACGGGGCGATGAAGCGTGTGAAAGAACGTGTTGATCCGCGCAAATATAATGGCGGGATGTTTTTGGGGTTAAACGGAATTTGTGTGAAAAGCCATGGCGGCAGTGATATTGAGGGCACGGAAAATGCGATTATCGTTGCGGCAGATCTGGTCCGCAATGGCTATAACAAACGGGTGGCACATGAGGTTGAACAGCTTATGTCGCAGGAGTCTTTCTTTTCTTCGGTGGTGAACGGCGCATGATGAAATCAGTTATTACGGGCACAGGCAGTTATCTGCCTGAGAAAGTCCTGACTAATGCAGATCTCGAAAAAATAGTGGACACCACGGATGAGTGGATCACCCAGCGCAGCGGTATTAAAGAGCGCCGTATTGCTGCCGAAAATGAGAGTACGGGTGATATGGCCATTTTTGCAGCCAGGCGCGCCCTGGAGGATTCGAACTCTGCGCCTGAAGAGATTGACGGGGTGATTGTGGCGACCACAACGCCGGACCGGACTTTTCCATCTGTTGCCGTGAAAGTTCAGGGGGAACTTGGCTGCCCGCCCGGACTGGCTTTTGATGTGCAGGCGGTGTGTACGGGCTTTGTTTATGCGCTCAGTGTTGCCGATAATTTTATTAAATGCGGACAGGCAAAGCGTATTCTTGTGATTGGCGCAGAAAAAATGTCCTCGGTTGTCGACTGGGAAGACCGCACGACTTGTGTGCTTTTTGCTGATGGTGCCGGTGCCGTGGTGCTGGAAGCGCAGGAAGAGAGCGCAGAAGGTATAGACGGGCGGGGCATTCATTCCACTCACCTTTATGCGAACGGCAATCAGCGCGAGATGCTCCGCACCTCCGGCGGGCCGTCAACAACCGGCACAGCGGGAACAATTGAAATGCAGGGTCGCGAGGTTTTTAAATATGCTGTGACCTATATGGCCGATATTGTGGCCGAAGTTTTAGAGGCAAACCAGATCAAACCGGATCAGATTGACTGGCTGGTGCCGCATCAGGCCAATATCCGGATTATCGAATCCACGGCGCAAAAGCTCGGTATGCCGATGGATAAGGTTGTTGCCACGATTGACCGGCATGGCAACACCTCCGCGGCCTCGATCCCACTGGCCCTCGATGAAGCCGTGCAGGACGGGCGGATCAAGCCCGGACAGCTCCTTTTGATTGAAGCGATGGGCGGCGGCCTGACCTGGGGCGCTGCGCTCGTAAGATTCTAGCCATCCCCCCGTTTTTATGAGATAATCCTTCTAGCCCCTTGAAATGAATCAGAAAATTGCTTTTCTTGTGGGTAAGGTAAGGCGTTGCCTTGACCCTCTTCAGGGCTCGCGCCTAAGGTCGAAATGAGTGAGCGTGAAAGGATGAACGCTATGCAAAGCGAAGAAAAAACCATTACTCGGGCTGATTTGGCTGAATCTGTGTATGAGCAGGTTGGTTTATCCCGAAATGAATCTGCTGATCTGGTGGAACAGGTTCTGGATGAAATTTCGAGTACGTTGATTTCCGGGAAGGGCGTTAAAATTTCTTCTTTTGCGAGTTTTTCCATTCGTGAAAAAGGCGAGCGGATTGGCCGGAACCCGAAAACCGGGGTGGAAGTGCCGATCCTGCCGCGTAAAGTCATTGTCTTTAAGGCCTCGCATGTCCTGAAAGACCGGATCAATAAAGCCACGCAACAAGCTCAGACGACAACATTTTAAAAGAAAGATTTTTAAGGGGGCAGAATGACCGGCCAAAGCGTGAGAATTAGCTCATCGACATCATTTGAGGGATTCAAAAAGAACAACGAAGAAAAGTCCGAGGCGATGGTCTCAACACATGCACCCAGTGAAGACGCGCAGCGCTCTTCCAAATCCAAAAAAGCTGACGGGGCGTTTAAAACCATCAGTGAGGTGGCCGATCAGCTCGATGTACAGCAACATGTTCTGCGCTTTTGGGAAACAAAATTCACACAGGTCAAACCTTTAAAACGCGGTGGTGGACGTCGTTATTACCGCCCGGAAGATGTCGCGCTGCTCAAACATATTCATCACCTGCTTTATACCGAAGGGTATACGATCAAGGGCGTTCAGAAGCTTCTAAAAGGGCAGGGCAAGCAGCAGATTATTGCCCGTGCGGAAAATGAAAATGACTCCGGCCACCAGGCCCAGCCAAAAGTGAAACCGGCGGCGCCTGCCATTCAGGAGGCAAAATCTATGGACCCTGCGCAGCGTCAGGTTCTTGAAGTCATGCTCGAAGAGCTCAAAGCCCTTCGCAGTATGATTAACGCATAATAGAAATCGTCATTACCGGGCTTGTCCCGGTAATCCATAACAATAATTACAAAGAACAGATTGCCGGAATAAATCCGGCAATGACGCCGAGGCGGGGTTAAGCCTGTTCTGTTTCGCGGCGTTTTGAGGCGGCGGTGCTGGCTTCGCTGATCAGGCTTTTTGCTGCAGCCAAAGCTTCATCTGTAATCGTATCACCGGCAAGCATCCGGGAAATCTCATCCAGACGTTCCTGGTCAGAAAGCGCGACAACTTTGGAAATGGTGGTTTCGCCATCTGTCGATTTGCTCACATGCAAATGCTGATCCCCGCGGGAGGCGACTTGCGGGCTGTGCGTAATCACAAGAACCTGTGTGCCTTCGGCTAGGGTCGCAATGCGCTCGCCCACGGCGGCGGCGGCGGCTCCGCCAATCCCCGTGTCGACCTCGTCGAAGACCAGTGTCGGGGTGGTTTGGACACCCTGCACAATAACTTTCAGGCCAAGCATCAAACGTGCAAGTTCCCCCCCGGAGGCTGTTTCCGAGATCGGGCTGAACGGGCTTCCGGGGTTCATCCGGGCCATGAAAATGACTTCGTCGAGACCGCGTTCTGTCCACGGGTTGTTCGGATTTTCTTTTACCTCAACCTGGAACTGGGCTTTTTCAAGCTTCAGTGGCGGCAATTCATTGGTCACTGCTTTGGCAAGCTCAACGCCGGCCACTTTACGTTTTTCACTCAGCACCGCGGCATGTTCAAGATAACGGGCCTTGGACCGGGCCAGCAGGTCTTCCAGTTCCGCCAGTCGGGCGCGGCCATTGCGCAGGCGTTCGCGTCGCGTCGACATATCGACAAAATACTCATACAAATCCTCAAAGGCGATTTTGTTTTCAAATGAAATATGTTTGAGGATCTTGAGATGTTCTTCACAGCGCTGCAGCGGTTTTAGGTCAATTTCATATTCCGGGGCGAGGCGGCCCATCTCATCAACAGCTGAGCGGGCATTTTTCAAAGCTTCGGAAAGATAGTTTTTCAAATCGACCATTTTTTCCATGTCGACATTTTTTTGCCTGTCGAGAATCTGGTTGGCAGATGACAGGCCGACGACAACGCCGTCTGAGGCAATCAAGCGGGATAGGATATTCTGAAAGGCTTCGGATGTTTCTTTGGCGGTCAGGAGGGTGGCATATTCAATTTGCAGATTCTCGATAAACCCTTCACCCATGCCAATACTTTCAAACCGTCTGACGACATCTTCGATATGCTTGGCGTCCCGTTTGTTCCGGGCGAGGAAGGTTTTTTCATCTTCCAGTTCCTGAGTGTAGCGATTCACATCATCCAGTGCGTCTTTGACATTTTTGAACACTTCCGGCGGAAAGTTTCCAGACAGGTCAAGTAAGGTCAGTTGATTTTCCGGGTCGGTCAGGCTCTGGTTAGCAAACTGCCCGTGAATTTCAATAATAAACCTGCCAAGTTCCTCAAGCAGCTCAAGGTCAACATCTTTGTCATTGACGGTGATCGTGTCTTCGCCTTTCCGGCGCATGATGCGGTAAATTGTAAATTCATTATCATTTGCCCCGGCGAGATTCTTTTCCGTCAGGAATTGCCAGACCGGGTGTGATTTAGGCGGTCCGAAAGTTGCGCGAAACGTTGACTCGTCTGATCCGCTGCGGATGGATTCCGGGGTTGAGGTGTCTCCCAGGATCAGTCCCAGGCCGCCAAGCAGGATCGATTTACCGGCGCCGGTTTCCCCGGTCAGGATGGTCAGATGGTCTTCCAGGTCAAGATCGAGCGTGTCGATAATAACGAACTGGTCTATTTGGAATTTCTTGAGCATTTAAAGATATTTACCCTGATTTTTGATCTTTCATATAATAATACCATTTAAGTTTACCAAAAAGTTAAAAAGAAGAGTAATTTTCGTCTAAATTCCTTAATATTCTTGACCTGTAGCCAATCGCTGGGTATTCAATAGCGCTTGAAACGGAGCGTAGCGCAGCCTGGTAGCGCACTTGCATGGGGTGCAAGGGGTCGGAGGTTCAAATCCTCTCGCTCCGACCACCCGCTTTCGCTAAATTTCGCGGAGCGAAATTTTAGCTACAGCGCGGTTTGCCGCGTTGTAGTGTGCGAAGCGGAGTGTCACGCCGTAGTTGAGCGTAAGCGAAACGAAGGCGGACAAAGTATACTGCTTTATTTAAGATCGGGGTGTAGCGCAGCCTGGTAGCGCGCATCGTTCGGGACGATGAGGCCGGAGGTTCGAATCCTCTCACCCCGACCAGCCTTCGCAGCTTAATGAGCGTAAGCGAATTTAGCGAGAAGGCTGTCCCGCCGTAGCTTTAGCGAAGGCGGACTACTGTTTCTTGCTGCTACGGCTCGGCAAGCCGTTTAAAAGAGGTCAATTAAATGCCACATATCATTTTAGAATATTCAAAGTCTCTTGAGGCCAATGCCAATATTCCGGCGGCGCTTCTGGCCATGCATGACACACTGGCAGCTCAGGGGGTTGATAAAGCCCGGATTAAAACCCGCGGCGTTGCAGTTGAAAAAGCCGTTGTCGGTGATCTGGGACAAAACGGGCAAATGATGCATGTGACGCTTTTGCTTTTGGAAGGACGGAATATCCTCACGCGCCAGCAATATGGGCAGGCTTTATATGATGTCCTGAAACCCTATGCACCGGAAGAATGCTCCGTCACTTTGGAGGTGCGTGAAATGGTGAAGGACACCTATATTTTATAAAGATGGTTTGCCTCGTCTATACAACTTTTCCGGATATTGAAACAGCCCGCGGCGCGGCGGGAGAGATGGTGAAACAAAAACTGGCAGCGTGTGCAAATCTCTTCCCGGCCCATGAAAGTATTTATGAATGGGACGGCAATGTTCAAAATGAAACCGAACACGCGGTGATTTTCAAAACCACTTCGGAAAAGGTCAAAGATCTCGAAAAAGCGTTCATTGCTGCGCATCCGTATGATGTGCCGTGTTTTGTAGTCCTGCCGGTTGAGGACGGTCACACACCATTTTTAGAGTGGATTACCGCGCAAACACGCTAATGTCATTGCGAGGAGGCCGTCAGGCCGACGCGGCAATCCAGAGCCACAAGGAAAAATTTCTGGATTGCTTCGCCTGCTACGCAGGCTCGCAATGACGGTTATTAAACTTTCCCCAGAGCCTGCTCCAGATCGTGGGTAATATCTTCGAGTGTTTCAAGGCCGATCGACAGGCGGATCGTATTAGGTGCCGCGCCAGCGGCTTTTTTGCCGTCATCATCAAGCTGGGAATGTGTGGTTGAGGCTGGGTGAATAATCAGGCTGCGCGTATCGCCAATATTGGCCAGATGGGAAAAGAGCTGCACATTGTCGACAACCCCGGCGGCTTCATCGTTGCCGCCTTTGACATTAAAGGTAAAAACCGCGCCGCCCTGGCCCTTCATATATTTAACGGCATTTGCATGATGCGGGGAGCTGTCCAGCCCGGCATAAGACACGCTTTCGACTTTCGGGTGATTTTCTAAAAACTGTGCGATGGCAAGCGCGTTTTCACAATGTTTGTCCATACGCAGTTGCAGCGTTTCCGCACCGACAAAAGTCAGGTAGGCATTCATCGGTTGCTGGTTCATGCCGAGGTCACGCAGGCCGACTGCATGATTGTGAATGGCCAGCGCGGCCGGGCCGAAGGCCTCACAAAAGACAAGGCCGTTATAGATATCATTCGGTTTGGCCAGCCGCGGGAATTTATCCGGGTATTTGCTCCAGTCAAATTTCCCGCCATCGACAACCGCGCCGCCCATTGCATTACCGTGCCCGCTAATGAACTTGGTGG
>JANQIB010000114.1 GCA_028282385.1 Alphaproteobacteria bacterium | reverse complement strand
TACTTGCCATCTCCGGGCTTCATGTCGGGGGGGTCGCGGGGGCGATTTTCTTTTTTATTCGTCTGATCCTGGCCGGCCTGCCGACGATTGCGCTTAATTATCCGGTTAAAAAGATTGCTGCGCTCATCGCGCTAATTGGCGCAGCTTATTACACATTCGTGGTTGGCGCGGCAATCCCGGCGCAGCGGGCACTGATGATGACGGGACTGGTGCTGATTGCCATCATGTTTGATCGTTCGCCGTTTTCGCTCAGGTTGGTGGCTTTTGCCGCCATGGTGATTTTGATCATCGCCCCGGATGCTCTGATGGGGGTCAGCTTCCAGATGTCCTTTGCGGCTGTAGCCTGCCTGATTGTCTTTTATGACTGGGCGCGGCCGTGGTGGTCATCGATGTATTCGCGGGCAGGGCTGGGGCGCAGAATCTTCATGTATTTTTTAGGCGTATCGGTGACGACCGTAATTGCCGGTTTTGCGACCGGCCTGTTTGCCCTCTACCATTTTCAGCAATTTGCGCTTTATGGTGTGCTGTCTAACCTCATTGCTGTGCCGATTATCGGTTTTATCGTTATGCCCGCTGCGGTGATGTATTACCTGTTCTCCCTGGTCGGGCTTGAGGCGTTTGCCCTTAATATTATGGAGTGGGGGGTGAGCTGGGTTTTAGCTACCGCTCACTGGACAGCTGATCTGGAAGGGGCCGTTCTGAATATTGCAGTCTGGCCTAAAGCAGCTTTTGCGGTGATGCTCAGCGGCGCTTTGTTTGCGTTGCTTTGGAAAGGAAGCCTGAAAAAAGCCGGGCTGGTTGTTTTTACTATTGGTCTTTGCCTGATCCCGTTTACAAAACATCCCGATCTATTCATTAGTCAGGACGTCGCGTTGATCGGTGTGCGCGCCGGTAATGGTGATTTGGTTTTATCTTCAGGTCGGGCAGCACGTTATGCAGCGGAAAACTGGCAGAGATTAAATGGTCGCGAAGGCATTAAGCCCGGTCTTTGGCCAAAGGAAGGGCTTAATACTGATGCCGGATTACAGTGCGGTGCCGATGGATGCCGGTTGCAAAAACAAGATATCCGGATTGCCTTTCCCAAAAACCAGATGGTGATTGATGAGGAATGTCTTTGGGCCGGTCTTGTGATTGCGCCGTTCCCGGTCAAATGTGACGGGCCCTATATTTTTGATCTTTTTACCTCAAAACGTCAGGGCAGCGCAGCGGTCTATCTTGATAAGCAGATTAAAATCATAACGGACCGGGATGTCCGCGGGCACCGGCCGTGGACGAGTTATGCCCTGGAGTAATTTGATTTTTAGTTTTCGCTAAGATCAAGGCGGTTTTTGATACGGTCAATATCAACTTCCTGCGCGGCGAGGGCTCGCTCCAAGCGTAGAAAATCACCACGGATACCGTTTATCTGCTCGCGGACGTCCAGAACACTTTGCCGCAGTTCTTTCACGTTTTCGTCAATCGTATCTACGCGGCCACGCATATAACGAAGGTGTTCAAGTATTATTTCCTGCGGGTCTTCAACCATTTTGAATTCCTTTTGGCCATTGTAACACAAAAACGTATAATTTAGTTATAATTTCTCATCAAACTGACAAGGCGGCCTTGCACCTGAACCTGGTTTTCATCATAAATCTGCGGTTCGTAATTGTTGTTTTCCGGGATCAGGATTGTCTTGCCCTTTTCGCGCTTGATACGTTTCAGGGTCACTTCCTCATTATCAACAAGGGCAACCACCACCGCGCCATTTTCGGCGCTGTCACACTTTTGGATGACCACCGTATCACCGTCCTGAATGCCGATATTGACCATGGAATCGCCATCCACTTCGAGTGCGTAATGTTCCCCGCGGCCAAGCATGGTGGGTGGCAGGTCGACATGATGGCCTTCATGGCGAATAGCTTCGATTGGCGTCCCGGCGGCAATGCGTCCCATCATCGGGATTGAGGCCATTGCGTCAATTGTTGCCGCGCTTGGTATATTTGCGGGTAGTTCAGATGAAGATTTGCTATAGCCTTCCGGCAGTTTTTTAACTTCCAAAGCGCGGGCACGGTGGGGCAGGCGCTCCAGATAGCCGCGTTCAACCAGCGCTGTAATCAGGCGGTGAATGCCGGATTTTGATTTCAGGTCCAGAGCCTCACGCATTTCATCAAAAGACGGCGCGATATCGCCTTCGGCCATGCGCTCATGGATAAAAATCAGTAACTCTTTTTGCTTCTGCGTCAGCATCGTCGAATCCCCTTAAACTCCTAAAAACCAGCAGATTTGGCCAGTTTGTTCTCTTTTGTTCTATAAAAGTTCTTGCTCCGTGTCAAGCGCTTAGAAAATTTAAACACGAAGGACACGAAGATCACGGAGTTATCTTTGTGCAAATAAAAAGTCTCCGTGTCCTCCGTGAACTCCGTGTTAAAAATTATTGCCGCTTCGCGGCGAACGTAAATCAGGCTTTATTTCAAAAGTTTTTTTACAGCCGCTTCGATATCATTCTGACGCATCAAGCTTTCGCCGACCAGAAAGGCGCTGAAACCGGTCTTCTGGAACATTTTGATATGATCCGGCGTTTCAATCCCGCTTTCGGCGACTTTAAGGATGTGATCGGGGATTTGTTCACCAAGCCGCAGGCCGGTTTCCAGAGACACCTCAAGGGTTTTGAGGTTCCGGTTATTGACGCCGATCATCTTAGGATCGAGTTTCAAAGCGCGCTCCAGCTCTTCTTCATCATGAATTTCAACCAGAACATCCATGGATAAATCTGTCGCCAGATCATAGAGTTCTTTTGCCTGTGTATCCTCCAGCGCGGCCATAATCAGCAGGACGCAATCGGCTCCCAGCGCCCGGCTTTCATAGATCTGATAGGGGTCGAGCATGAAATCCTTGCGCAGCAGGGGCAGGGAGATGTTTTTGCGAATTTCCTTCAGATAGTCATCCTTGCCCTGGAAGTAAGGTTCATCCGTCAGGACGGACAGGCAGGCCGCGCCGGCTTGCTCATATGTTTTAGCGATCTCTACAGGGTCGAAATCATGGCGGATAATGCCCTTACTGGGGGAGGCTTTTTTGACCTCTGTGATGAGAGCGGCTTTATGATTAGATAAATTGTTTATAAATCTGTGGCTTAAAATATTTTCTTCAAGTGAAATTTTAATTTTTGAAAGGGGTGTTTGTACTTTCCTGCGCTCAATATGTGTTCGCTTGGTGTCACAGATCTGGTCTAAAATAGTTGCCATTTTTTACTTTAAGATAAGAGTTTAATATATTGATTTAAAATATTTTTTGCATTTTTTGTATCAATTGCTTCGGCTGCCATTTGTACTGCTTGTTTCAAATCATCGGTTTTCTCTGCAATGACTAACGCCCCCGCTGTATTCGCCAGGACAATATCACGGTAGGGACCGGGTGTGCCATCCAGAAGTTGCGTTAAGGCGGCGGCGTTATAAGCGGCATCACCTCCCTTTAAATCTTCGGTCTTTGCGCGCGGGAGGCCGAAATCTTCAGGCGTCAGTGTTCTGGTTTCAATTTTGCCGTGATCCAGAATGGCGAGCTGTGTTTCCGCCGTTATTGTAATTTCATCCAGACCGTCTGCGCCATGAACGATCCAGGCTTTTTCGGTGCCAAGGGCATGAAGCGTTTCAGCCATCGGCACCAGCCATTTTTCATCGAACACGCCGATCAGTTGGCGTTTTGTGCCAGCTGGATTGGCCAGCGGACCGAGCAGGTTGAAAATCGTGCGCGATCCTATTTTTTTACGCACCGGAACGACATGTTTCACGGCTTCGTGGTGACGCGGGGCCATCAGGAAACAAAATCCTATTGTTTGAAGAGCTTCTTCCAGCTTTTCGGCCGGCGCGTCCAAAGGGACGCCGAGCTCTTCCAGGACGTCTGCCGCGCCGGATTTAGAGCTAGCCGCGCGGTTGCCGTGCTTGGCGACTGGCACACCGCAAGCGGCCAAAACAAAAGCCACAGCCGTTGAGATGTTAAAGGTATGCGCACCGTCTCCGCCTGTGCCGCAGCAATCAATCGCGCCATCTGGGGCGTTAATCATAGAGGCTTTGGCGCGCAGGGTGCGAGCGGCGCCCGTGATTTCAGCAGATGTTTCTCCGCGCGCGGCAAGGGCGCGCAGGAATTCTTCCATTTCCGCGTCATCCGCGGTGCCTGACATCATCACAGAGATGGCTTCAAACATCTGTTCTTCTGTCAGTTCAGTGCCTTGCCGGGCGATCTCAAGGTAATCTTTGAAAGAGGTCATGGGCTTTAAATGACCTCTAAAAAGTTTTTCAGCATTTGATGTCCGTGCTCAGTGGCAATACTTTCCGGGTGGAACTGTACGCTGTGGATCGGCGCGTCCTTATGAGCCAGGCCCATAATCTCCCCGTCATCCGTTTCGGCGGTAATTTCAAGGCAGTCCGGCAGGCTGTCCTTTTCAACAACCAGGGAATGGTAGCGCGTGACTGTCACAGGCGAGGGGACATCCCTGAAAACGCCTTTACCGGAATGAGTGATGTCGGAGGTTTTGCCGTGCATCGGCGCTTTGCCCCGGATGATATTCCCGCCCATTGCCTGTCCAATCGTCTGCAAACCAAGACAGACGCCGAAAAGCGGGAGGTTTTCTTTCTCGCAGAGTTTTGTCAGGTTTAGGCAAATTCCAGCATGGTCCGGGTCGCTTGGCCCGGGTGAAATCACAACGGCTTCAGGTTTGAGTTTGATGACGTCTTCCGCAGAAATTTTGTCATTGCGGTAAACCTCAACCTCCCGGCCCAGATCTCCAAAATACTGGACAAGGTTGTAGGTAAAACTGTCGTAATTATCTATCAGCACAATCATGGTTTATAGATATGCCGCAAAAGATAGACGCGGCGCAAGCTCATTGCTATGCTGCGGCCATGAGACGAAACCGGAAATCCCCTCAGTCACAAAAAGAAACGCTGGTTTTTATTATTATTGCGGCGCTTTTGATGATTGCCGCAGACCAGTTTATCTTTGGCGGCACACGGCCTTATATCGAGCAGGCCAAGCGGGAATATATCGAAGCGCAGAATACTGTAATCCGGGAGGAAGAGCCGGACGCGGAAGTCTCTTCTTACGACCCGTTTTTTGACAATCTTCAAAACCGGATTTTTGAACCCGACCCGGAAGATCGTGGTTACCTTTATGAAGAGGGTATTTACGAAAAGGATGGGCCGCAGGAGGCCGCACCTGCTTCCGGGCCAAAATCTGAAGATGAAACACAATATATCGCGCCGCTTCAGGGGCCGCGTCCGAAAATCGCGGTGATTATTGACGATATTGGGATGAGTGCAAAAGGATCCCAGCGGGCACTTGATTTGCCGGCAGCTGTTACACTTGCATTTCTTCCTTATGCGCCGACAACTCCAAGCCTGGCCGAGCAGGCGGCTGCTGCCGGGCATGAATTAATGATCCATGTGCCGATGGAGGCCATGAACGCAACCGTGTCTTTGGGCGGGATGGGGCTGACATCTGATATGGATGAGACGGCGTTCGAGATGCGCCTGACCGAAATATTTACAAGCTTTGACGGCTATAGCGGGGTCAATAACCATATGGGCAGCAAGCTAACGCAGGACCACGGCGCGATGGCACGGGTGATGGCCCGGCTGAAAGAAAAAGATCTGTATTTTATTGATTCAAAAACAATTGGAAGCTCTGTTGCGGCGTTTGAAGCCGCGCAGGCAGGAATAAATTATAATTCGCGTGATGTGTTCCTGGATCATGAAGATAACCCCGCCTTTATTGAAAAAGCTTTGCGGAAAACCGAGAGGCTTGCGCTTGAAAAAGGCTACGCGATTGCAATCGGTCATCCGAAAGATTCAACCATGCGCGCGCTTGAACGCTGGACGAGGGAGGTTCAGGACCGTGGCTTTGATCTTGTCCCGGCCTCGATGGTGTTAAACCGTCCTGAAAATTTGCAGGAAGAGCTTATGGCGTCTGATCTGAATGAGATCGTGCCTGCTGCAGGGACTCCTGCGCGGCCACAATAATCGCGCGCGCTTTATTGACGCTTTCGGTATATTCGGCTTCTTTTTGACTATCGGCCACAATCCCGCCGCTGGCCTGGACATAGACTTTACCGTCTTTCACAAGTGCAGAGCGCAGGGCGATACAGGTATCGACATCCCCGTTCCCATCCAGATAACCGATACAGCCGGCGTAAAAGCTGCGGCGTACCGGTTCCAGCTCATCGATGATCTCCATGGCGCGGACTTTCGGGGCGCCGCTAACCGTGCCGGCCGGGAAACCAGCGAAAAGCGCATCCAGGGAATCCAGATCACTACGCAGTTCTCCTTCGACATTAGAGACAATATGCATGACATGTGAATAATGCTCGACCTTGAACTGATCGGTGACAGTAACGCTGCCGATTTCGGCCACGCGTCCGACATCATTGCGGCCCAGATCGAGCAGCATTAAATGCTCTGCACGTTCTTTCGGATCAGCCAGTAATTCTTCTTCGTAGGCTTTATCTTCGGCAGCATCTTTTCCACGCGGGCGGGTCCCGGCAATTGGGCGGATGGTCACTTTATTGTCCCGCACACGAACCATGACTTCCGGAGAAGAGCCGACAAGCGCAAATTCTTTCAGCTTGATAAAAAATAAAAAAGGCGAGGGGTTGAGGCGGCGTAAAGTGCGGTAAAGTTCAAACGGCGGAAGATCAAAATCCATTTCAAAACGCTGTCCCAAAACGACCTGGAAAATTTCCCCGGCCTTGATGTATTCAACGGCCTGATCGACCATGCTGTAAAATGTCTCCTTGTCCATGTTTGACCGGACATTCTCTTCCTCAGGGAGTTTGGTCTGATGATAAAGCGCGTTTTGCGGCAGGGGGCTTTTTAACGTATCAACAGCGGCGTTAACGCGGGCTTTAGCCAGTTCATAGGCCTGCTGTGCAGATACTTGCGGATCATCGCAGCGCACGGGCGTTGCAATG
>JANQIB010000084.1 GCA_028282385.1 Alphaproteobacteria bacterium | reverse complement strand
CCCCCCTCTCCCGTCCTCACATCCGTTCGGACTCCCTCTCCCCCACGGGGAGAGGGTTGGGGTGAGGGGGTAAAAGATATTTTATACCCTGTGCCCGGTTTTTCAGGCTCAAGTGCTTTGGGCACACTCAAAGTCAGTTTTAAAACCTGCCCCAGCGGGTTCATCGTATAGCCCGCCATCCAGTTTAAAAATTTAAGATGCGAAGACGGTAAAGCCGGCATGTCCTTGTAAATAAAGGTCGCGGCTTTTATTTTCTCCGGATCGACATCACCTGCCGCCGCGCCCCAGACAACGCCCGGCACTTCGCGTTTACCGAGAGGAACGCTGATATAGGTTCCTTCAGGCACCTCTTCAGCCAGCGCATAGTCATAGGCCTTGTCCACGGGAAACGGAACAAGTACCGCGCTATACGCTGCGGGATTGATCTCCTCTTGAAAAAGGTCTGCCATACGGGTAACCATAACCCTATTCGTCATTCCGGCGAAAGCCGGAATCTTTCTGGCGACAGAATAAAGATCCCGGATCAAGTCCGGGATGACACAGATAAGAAGGATAATATTACAATGAAATTCTTTGCAGATACCTCCGATATTGACGCAATTAAGGAGATTAATGATCTCGGTATGCTGGACGGCGTCACAACCAATCCCAGCCTGATTGCCAAAAATGGCGGAGATTTTTTTGAAATCATTACCGAGATCTGCAAAATCTGCGACGGTCCGGTCAGCGGCGAAGTTGCCGCCACGGATTATGAGACCATGATGAAAGAAGGCGAAAAGGTCGCCGGACTGGCCGATAATATCACCGTCAAAGTCCCCCTGACCGAAGCCGGCCTGAAAGTCTGTAAAAATCTTGCCGGTAACGGCACGATGGTGAATGTCACGCTGTGCTTTTCCCCGATGCAGGCCGTTCTTGCCGCCAAGGCCGGCGCGACATTTGTCTCTCCTTTTGTCGGCCGTCTTGATGATATCGGTCAGAACGGGATGGAACTGATTTCAGATATTGTCCGTATCTACGATAATTACGGCTTTGACACCGAAGTACTCGTCGCTTCAGTTCGTCATACCCAGCATATTTTGGAAAGCGCGCTGATCGGTGCGGATGTTGTCACCTGCCCGCCGGATGTCATTAAGAAACTGTACAAACATCCGCTGACTGACAAGGGTCTAGCCGCCTTTGTCGAAGACTGGAAGAAAACCGGGCAGTCTATCCTCTAAATAGCGCCGCAGGCTTTTCTTCTTAAAAACCACAGATAAACACAGATGCACACAGATTATCTTTTATCTGGATAGGAATCCGTGTTTATCAGTGTTCATCTGTAGTTAAATTTATAAAAGCTATTCTTATAAAACTTCGTGCCTTTGTGCCTTCGTGGTAAAATGATCTTATGTCTGATTCACAAATGGCAAGTGCTTTGAGCAGTAAAATCACAGACGAAGATGTTCTTGAATTTTTAAAGAACAACCCGAAATTCCTTCAGCAAAATCCTGAAGCCTGTGATTTCCTGGTGCCGCCGAAAAATGGCGAGGGTAAAAACGTTGCCGATTTCCAATCCTTTATGATCGAACGGTTAAAGACCGACAAGGAAAAGGTTATCGAGACCACGCAGGTTCTTGTCGAAAATGTACGCTCCAACATGAATAACCAGCAGCGCATTCATAATGTTATCCTGCGCCTGCTTGAGGCCCGTAATTTCGAAGAATTTATCCATTTCATCACAACCGACCTGTCCGCCATGCTGGATACGGATATTTCTGTTCTGGTTGTTGAAAGCAACGGACATGACATCCCGCACATCCACACCAGCGGCATCCGCGTTGTCCCTGAAGGCACGATTGATAACTGGATGGAGGGCAAGAATGTCCTGCTGCAATCTGATATTGGCGGCATTGAAGCGATTTATGGCGGCGGCGCAAATCTTGTCCGCTCACAGGCTCTTTTGCGTGTTGATATCTCGATGGATACACCGCCGGCGATCCTCGCCTTTGGCAGCCGCGATCCAATGATGTTTGAAGACGGACAAGGCACCGACCTTGTCACGTTTCTTGCAGGCGTCACCGAAAGATGTTTCCGTTCGTGGCTGAACCTGCCGAACTAATAGTTTTATATCCTAGCGGTATTTGACAGCTGTAATAAATTCAGAAAAAGCCTCGCACCAGATCAGAACTGTATTGTAATCCGATACATTTACACCTTTTGGGACATCCAGAACAAATCCGTTAAAGCTTTTAACATCGCCGATATATTGCGCCGACGACTTTACCGGAAGAAATTCATCTTCATGCTCGGCAAATTCTTTAACAAGATAAAGCTTATAATCCGGTCCGGGCGCCAACCGCCCTTCATGCACAATCTGCCCGCGGGTTACACTGACCTTCCCTTCCCCCCAATGCAGAAAATCACTTCCGCGTAACTCACGCGTCAGCTCACCGGTATAAAGGGCGTCTTGTGCCATTTCCTGGAGCATTTGCGCATCCGGTGCCTTTGGCGCCGTCAGGATCGGCAGTAAATAAATTCCCAGCGCAAAACCAATCGCCAGCGCCGCTCCATGTGTCAGTCCTCCAAAAATCAGGGATCGCATCTTGTCTTCCTTTGTTTGCTATCTACGGCATATATAGGTCACCGCCCCGGGCATGTCCAGTTGAGCGCCCGGTATTCAAGCCCCTTGATTTTACACAATCACAATATGAATGTACCATAGCACTATGATGAAACGGGATATATTGGAACTTTGTCAGGCAGATCTCATTGAGATTCTTGGTCAGTGGCAAACTTATCTGAAAGTTGAAAAGAATGTCTCGCCGCACACATTGCGCGCTTATATTTCTGATCTCTCGCAGTTTTTAAGTTTTCTCGCGCAGCATTACGCCAAAGCCGTGTCGATCGATGATCTGTCCGGGGCAGCCGTAAGGGATTTCCGCGCGTGGCTATCCCAAAAAGCCGCCAAGGGAAATGCAATCTCATCCCGCGCACGGTCTTTATCCGGCGTTAAAAACTTTCTCACCTGGATGGATAAGCAAGGCATTGCGCATACCGCTTCTGTCTCCGTCATACGTTCCCCCAAACTGCCGCGCAAACTCCCGCGCCCAATGCAGGAAGGACAAACCTTTACACTCCTGGACCAGGCGCCGGAGGATAGCTGGACAGATTTACGCGACAAGGCGCTCTTCACCCTTCTCTATGGCGCAGGCCTGCGGATCGATGAAGCGCTCTCTTTAAATATCGAAGATGTTCCCAAAGACGGTTTTCTTCGTGTGATTGGTAAGGGGCGCAAAGAACGGCAGGTGCCGGTCCTGAAAGAAATTCTGCCCGCTCTTGACGCTTACCGCGCCGCCTGCCCTTACCCGGAAGAACCGGAACGTGCGCTGTTTCTCGGCGCCCGCGGCAAACGGCTGCGCCAGCAAATCGCGCAGAAAGCGATGCGCACCCTGCGTATCACTTTAGGCCTGCCGGAAAATGTTACTCCCCACGCCCTGCGCCATAGCTTTGCCACGCATCTTTTGCAAAACGGCGCCAACTTACGAGAAATTCAGGAGCTTCTCGGCCATGCCTCCCTCAGCACTACCCAGCGCTATACGGATGTGAACGCGGAAGAACTTTTGAAAATCTACAAAAAATCCCACCCGCGCGCTTGACTCTTTATTTACATATCTGTAAAAAATGTTTCAGGAGTTGTGCATGAAATACCAAAGACCCAAGTTTTTGAACAGTCCTCTATTGCGTGAGAGAAGACCTGAAAAACCTCATCAAGGTTTTTTT
>JANQIB010000076.1 GCA_028282385.1 Alphaproteobacteria bacterium | reverse complement strand
ATTTCAGAAAGCTGCTCTTCCCCGGCGACAACGGTAGCCTGCGCACCGGCGCGGCCTTCGCGGGCACTGTTGAGCTGACCTTCCGCTTCTTTGAGCGCCTTGGTCGTTCCGGCGAGTTCGTTTTCCACCGCGGCCAGTTTATCTGCGGCTTCACTGCGCACCTGTTCAAGGTCTGAGACTTTTGTCATCAGGGCCTGGCGCTCTTCGCTCATATGTTGTGGAGAGTTTTCAAGAGATTCCAGTTTTTCTTTCAGAACGGCTTCACGTGTATCCAGTTCTTTCATTCGCTCCCGCGCACGGATCGAACGGTTTTCAAGGTTCACGCGTTCATCGGCAATAGCCTGCATCCGGGCTTCACGGCTTCGGCGTTCCTGCTGGATCCGGTCAAGTTCACGCACGGCATCTCCGTAAGCTGTGCGCGCTTCTGCCAGTTTTTCGCGCAGCGCATCGGTTTGTTCGCTTTGATCGGCCAGAGATTGTTCATCATAAAGATCAAGTGCTTTGGTGTTTTCTTCAATCGCTGCCTTGTAATTCTCAATATCTTCGCCGCAGCGTTTCAGCGCATCTTCAAGCCGTGCAACTTCTGCAAACAGGCCGGAACGTTCTTCCGTCTGGCGGTTGAGATCAGCCTGCTTGGTTTTCAGTTCGTTTTCTTTTTCACGTAAAAGTGTTTTCAGATTATCGCGCCGCTCTTCCTGGATTTTGCGCGTGTCCATGGCCTGTTCATAGGCCGTGCGCGCCGTTTCAAGATTTGCCTCAATAGAAGGAGCCTGATCCTGCAATTCACTCAGGCGGCTCTTTTGCTGGAGCTGAAGGGCGTGTCGGTCTGTTGCTTCGGCCTTGATATGCAAGCCATCCCAGCGCCAGTACGCACCGTCTTTGGAGACAATAGATTGCCCTGGTTTCAGTTGCGCAGCTAGGGACTGGCCTTGGACCGCGTTTTCAACAACGCCGATCATCATCAGGGCGGCTTTAAGCTGCGCCGGGGCCTGAACATGCGGCTGGAGCATTTGGACACCGGCCGGTATGGACGGGAAATCAGCCTCATTAAAGCTGCGGTCCAGCCATAAAACAGGGGCATCGGATTCCGTTGAAGCCATTAGCGTATCGCCCAATGCGCGGGACAGGGCGGTTTCAAAACCTCTATCGGCCTGAATATCTTCTAAAACCGGGCGGTATTCACTTTGAGAATCTGATTTAAGAATACTTTCTAAAGTATTGATTTCAGTTTGAATTCCTTCTTTTTTCTTTTCCAGATCTTGGAGGTTTGCACGAGTTTCTTCAACCTGCGTACGTGCCTCCGTGGCGTCCTGCTCTGCTTTTTCCATATCGGCGGTCAGGTCGCTGACTTCCGATTCAAGGGCCAGAAGGGCGGATTTAATTTCATCCATCTGGTTGTCTTCTTCGAACTTCGCCCTGGCTTGTGACAGGTCATGGCTAAGCGCCTCCTGCCGTTCCCCGGCAACCAGTAAACGGCTTTCATCGGCAGCAATCTGTTTTTCCAAAGACTGACGCGCGGCTTTCTTTTCTGCCGTGGAGGACATCAGCTTTTCGTAATCTTCTTCCAGGGCAATCACTTTTTCTTCGAGATCGTCACGGATCTTGGTTTTTTCCGCGAGCGTGTCTTCCTGCTTGCCTTCATTTTCCTGAATAGAGGTGACTTCTTCAGCCAGTTTTTCGAGTGTCTGGGCCGCTTCGCCGGCATTATGCTGTTCATGCTCGCGGTCCTGGGTAAGGCGTTCCAGATGTTCTTTGGTTTCCGTGATCTGGTTTTGCAGCGCCTGTTCCTGATCTTCAAGACGTTGTAGGGCCATTTTATTGGCCTGCAGGGCTGCGGCGGCCTCGGCTTCGGCCTGGCGCAATTCAGGCAGATCTTCTGACTGGGCATTTTGTGTCTTGGTCAGCTGCGTGACGGTTGTCATATGATCGGCAACGAGGTTTTCGCTTTCGCCAAACTTGCTGCGGGCCTGATTGATTTTGTTGGATAGAAGCTGCCATTCAAGCCAGGCAATTGTCACTTCGAGCTGTTTAATCTCTTCACTGAGATTTTTATAGCGGATCGCTTCGCGCGCCTGTTTTTTAAGCGCATTATAGCGCCCTTCCATTGAGCCAATCAGGTCCTGCACCCGTTGAAGGTTTTGATCGGCAGCGCGCAGGCGCAGTTCAGCTTCGTGACGGCGCGCATATAGCCCTGAAACACCGGCGGATTCTTCTAAAATCATCCGGCGCTGTTGTGGTTTGGCGTTAATCATCGCCGTGACGCGTCCTTGCGAAACAAGGGCAGGGGAGTTGGCCCCGGTCACCGTATCGGCAAAGAGCATCTGCACATCGCGGGCGCGGACGACCTTGCCGTTAATTTTGTAAACCGAGCCGTGATCACGTTCGATTTTACGGGTCACCTCAATCTCATCTTCATTGTTATAGGCCGGCGGCGCAGAGCGTGAAGAGTTATCCAGCAGCAGGGAGACTTCAGCAAAGTTCCGCTGCGGGCGCGTGTCCGTTCCGTTAAAGATGACATCTTCCATAGACGTGCCGCCGCGCATCCGTTTGGAAGAGTTTTCTCCCATCACCCAGCGCAGGGCTTCAACCGTATTGGATTTACCGCAGCCATTCGGGCCGACAATACCCGTCATGCCATCGCCGATATCAAGCTCGGTTTTATCGACAAAAGATTTAAAGCCGCTGAGGCGAAGTTTTTTAAACTGGATCATGGATTTTAGTATTACTCTTTTTGTTCTTCTTCCGGGTCTTTAATGGTCGCGACTTTATTATCGGAAACCTTGCGGAAAACACGCTCAAATTCATAAAGGGGCTTGGCGCCGCGGATGACTTCCTTTCCTTCATTGATAATAAAAGTCGGTGTTGAAGTGATTTGATATTGCTCGTTTAGCTTTTGAATCCGTCCGGCGAGCGCCTTTTTCAGATCCTGGTTGTCCAGGCATGCATTCGCTTCTTCTTCACTCAAGCCTGCCAGTTTTACATTTTGAATAAGGGCAACGCGGTAATCTGCCCGCTTCATCCAGCTCTCCTGCGTTTTAAAGAGCAGGTCAATAAAGCCGTAATAACGCTCTGCCGGCAGGCAGCGGGCCAGCAAGCTGGCATCCAGCGCCGGCGCATTGAGCGGGAATTCTTCGAACTGGATATAGAGATCTCCACTTTCGACGTAGCGCTTTTTCAAATCAGGCAATGTGTTCAGGTGAAAACTGGCGCAGTGATTACAAGTTAGAGAGGCATATTCGATCATCCGGACCGGTGCATCCGGGTTACCGATTGCACGAACGCCAAGTCCGTCTGCGGTTTGAGAAGATTGCTGCTCAATAACAGCCGGCTCGTTATCTACCGCAGGCCCCGTTTTCTGGATAGCCTCAGAGGCTGTTTCCGCGATTTCCTGCGGGGTCATAACACGGTTTTCCGGGACTGACTCAGCTTCTTTTCCCTGCCATAGGTAGCCGGCATAGCCGACCAGCGCAAAAAGGATCAGCGCAGCGAGAAGGGCGGTAGCCGTTTTTGTAGTTTTGGTCATCCGGACAAAAGCCTTTATTGCCATAAATTTATAGATTTGACGTATTACTTAGCGCATTTATTTGGGAATTGCTAGGACAAAGAGTGCAGTTTTCCACGGAAACGGTCAATCTTTTGATTCTTCAGACAAACCCTTTTCCACAGGGGGGTCCGGCTGTTTTTCTATTAATTTCAGCTCGATCCGGTCAAAAGGTTCCTTATCCGTATTGGTGCCGCGGACCATAAGCTTGATACGGTCTTCCGGGACACCGGCATTTTTTAAAACCGAACGGGCGGCCATCCCCCGTGATAGAGAAATCCTGCGGGCTTCGTTTGGTTCCTCAGGATTTTCGGCGGCGTAGCTGAGAATCTGGATAATGGCTTCCTGATTATCTTCGAGGAGAGGTTTCACAGTATTTTCAAGGAACGCAATGTTTTCCTCTGACAAATCAGGATTGCCTTTTTCCAGGGTCAGAACAGTCAGTTCATCCATTTCAGGTGTCGGCGCAACTTCTTCTGCCGCCGCTTCTTGCTGAGCCTGGTCGCCAGGTTCGACCTCCGTTTGTGCAGTCACTTCCGCTTCTTTTTCAGGTGAGCCTTTCAGCAGATAAAAACTGCCAAAGCCAATCATCGCCAGAATCAAAAGAACGGCGATAATGATCATTATTGAATTATTGTTTTGTGTTTCCTGTGACATTTAAGCTTCCATTTCGTTTATTTCAGGTAAAGATCAACACGGTCAACCGGGGTTTTATCTGTTTTAGCTCCCATGGCCCGGAGATTGAGCTGTTCAGGGGAAACTCCTTCATTCATCAGGATAGATCTTATGGCCATAACCCGTGACAGGGCAACCCGTTTATCTCCACTTGGCTCAAACGGATCCGCACTTGCAAAGCCAACAATATCAAGTTGTACCCCCGGATTTGCTTTCAGAAAAGCGGCGAGCTCTTTTTGTAAAAAGCTGATTTCTTCTGCCGAAAGCTCGGTTTTTCCTTTTTCAAAAACCATCAGCCTTTGGGTCATCTCTTGATCCGGAACGGCTTTAAAAGAGCCGGGTAGAGGAACATCTTTTATATCTTCTTCAGTTTGCTGTTTTTGTTGTTCTACATTGTGCCGCTCCATTAAGGCCCCATCTTCAACCGGGCTTTCTTTGTCTTCGGTGATTTCGGCTGTGACATCTGTCGCAGGCGCGGCCGGCATGGTTTTAGGGCCTTTCACAACACCTTGCGGTTTTTCCGGTCTCTCAGGTTGCTCTACGACTTCTGCGTTTGTTGGTGCGGGGGGCTGTGGTTCAGGAGCCTCAGGAGCTGGTGTTTTCTGAGGTTCAGTCTTTTTGATCACCGGCCGGTTAATTTCTGCAGCAGGTTTCTCTGCTTCCGGCGCGGTTTCCTGCTGTGCCATGACAGGTGCTTTTGGTTTTTTTGCCGGCAAAGGCGGCGTGATAATGCTCTGAACCTCAATGCCCTGCGCGGCAGGTGCCTGATCGATCGGGTCTGGGGCCATTGGCGGCGGCGCAAATTTAGGAATATAGGGTTTAAATTCTTTATTTAGCTCTGCATCTTCCGGGCTGGAAGAGCGGCTTTTTAAGGACGGGCGGACGAAATTTTCACTGCTCCGCCTTACAGGAGCGTCAACAGACGGGGCTCCGTCGAACATTCCGGGTGGGCTGTAGCTATCTGTTTGCGCCTGAGCCTGTGAGATCGGAATCAGAAGAAACGGACACAGAAAAAGGCTAAGCCGCTTTTTGTTTTGCCGATTTAAGAATTTTGTGAAGGTCGCCATGAATCTGATTATTTGTTGCGATAATATTTCCAGAGTACACAGGGTCACTTCCATCATCAATGGAAGATACCATACCTCCGGCTTCGCGAACCAATAAAATTCCGGCAGCCACATCCCAGGCTTTAATATGTCTTTCGAAATAACCATCGAGACGACCGGCAGCAACATAAGCTAAATCCAGGGCTGCTGATCCCATGCGGCGGACCATAGGCGCCTGCGTGATGAGCTGGCTGAACTCTTCAACAAACTGGCTATGTCTTTGTTTATCCATACCTCCATAACCTGTGCTTATCACACAGTTTTCAAGCTGGTTACGGCCGGAGGCCCGAAGACGTTTATTACCGCGCAGGAAAGCACCTGTTCCTTTTTCGGCATGAAAAAGCTCGTCTTTGGCAGGATCATAAATCACGCCGGCTACGATTTTCCCCTTACTTTGCAGGGCAATGGAAATACACCAGTGCGGAATGCCGTGCATGAAATTATGTGTGCCGTCGATCGGGTCAATGATCCAGATATTGTCTTTGTCATTTCCGGTGACCTCACCACTTTCTTCCATCAGGAAGGAAAAATCCGGTTTAGCCTTTTTCAGTTCTTCAAAAATAATCTCTTCAGAGCGCTTATCCGCCGCCGTGACAAAATCAGCCGGACCTTTGCGGGAAACCTGGAGCTGTTCCACTTCCCCGAAATCGCGGATAAGCACCCGCCCGGCTTTTTCAGCCGCGCGGACCATGATGCTGAGAATAGGGGAGAGGGTAGCCATGATTTTAATACCTCGCAAAAACCGTCATTGCGAGGAGCGTACGCGACGAAGCAATCCAGAATGGTGCTTGTTGCTCTGGATTGCTTCGCTGCGCTCGCAATGACGAATAAGTAAACATTAATCCTTCGCCCGTTCGACGTAAGAAGAATCTTCGGTTTTGACAACAATCCGTGTGCCAACTTCAATAAAAGGCGGAACCATAACCTTTGCACCATTTTCAAGCATTGCCGGTTTGTAGGAGGTGGTGGCTGTCTGGCCCTTTACAACAGGCTCAGCCTCAACCACTTCCATTGTGACGCTGGTTGGCAGTTCAACGCCAAGCGGCGTGCCTTCAAAGCTTTCGATCACAACCTGCATCCCATCCTGCAGGAAGATTTTAGGATCACCGATTAACTCCCCGGAAACTTCAATTTGTTCATAGGTCTCAGCATCCATGAAGGTATAGGTATCGCCATCACTGAAAAGATATTGGTGATTACGCTGTTCAAGCCGGACGCGCTCAACCGTTTCCTGTGTGCGGTAGCGAACATTATCCTTGTTACCGGATTTGATGTCCCGCATCTCAACCTGGATGACGGACGCCCCTTTTCCGGGCTGCATGATTTCATAGCCGGTCACAACCCAGAGCTTGCCGTCCCGGTCCAGAACATTTCCGGGTCTGAGTGTAATTGCAGTTACTTTCATCAGTTAAAATCCCTAAGTGTTGATTATTTTCTCTATATTTTCTTCATCAATACAGCAATGGGCAATATCATTACTCACATCACTGACTTTTGAATAAAGGTTTAAGGCTTCTTCATTCCAGTCAAAAACTGTCCAATGGACTTTTTTACAATCTGTATCTTTAGCAAGTTGACACAGAAATTTAATAAATGCTCTGCCATATCCTTTGCCTCTGTGGTTTTTTGTAATTACAAAATCTCTAAGAAAGATTTCATGGCTTCCAATATAGGTGCTAGGCATTTTAACAGTGTGCCCCATACCGATCACTTTTTTGTCAATTTCAATGACATATATATCGTTATAACGGTTATCGCCCAAAAAATTTTCTTCAAAGTAGCTTTCCGGTACGTCAAATCCCTCAAATTTTTCATGTTCAGAGATTTCTTTAGTGAGTGCCCGAATAGCGGGGATATCCTTTTTTGTCATCGCTCTGATATTCATAACGCCAATTAATTCAGTGTTCCTTTTCTTCGCTGAGCACCCCATGCCCCATCGCCTTCAGGCGCTCTTTTATATCGGGATCCTCAATCTTTTCAAGCAGTTCCTCCAGCGCAGTTTCTTTTTCCGCGCTGATTTTGGTCTTTTTGCGTCTGGATTTAGGTGGTTTATGCGATCTGCTGACATGCGAAAATTTGATGTCCGTCACCCACTGATCACCAAAAATCAGGTTGATCCGCTGTAAAATAAGATCTTTTTGCATTTGAAGCAGTGTGCAGTCTGCACTGGAGGCTGCAATTTCCAGCGTGACCTCCGGCTTGGCATTTTTGGATTTGGGTTTGCGGACGTGAATTTTAACGGGTTGCGCGGCGTTTGCCATCTTTTCGCCGACAATATTATCCCACTGCGTGACAATCCGGCCCAAAGTCATATATTTACGGGAAAAGATTTTTTCCGTTACTTTAGGTAAGGATGCAGAAAGGGATTTAAACGCCATGGGGCGCAGTGTGGCAGTTTCAAAAGATAAGCTCAAGCAGGATATAGATCCTGCCGCGTTTCGTGCAGCCATTCTGAAATGGTATACGCGCCATCAACGGGCCCTGCCATGGCGCGCGGTCAAAGGCCAAAAGCCCGATCCTTATCATGTCTGGCTTTCTGAAATCATGCTTCAGCAAACAACCGTGCCGGCCGTTATTCCGTATTTCTTAAAGTTTGCCGAAAAATGGCCGGGCGTTGAGGATCTCGCGGCGGCAGATCAGCAGGATGTCCTGAATGAATGGGCCGGGCTTGGCTATTATGCCCGCGCACGTAATCTGCATAAATGTGCGCAGGCGATTGTGAAAGAGCATGACGGTCATTTTCCTGACTGTGAAAACGCACTTCTAAAACTTCCGGGAGTTGGTCCTTATACGGCCGCGGCAATTTCTGCGATTGCCTTTAACAACCCGGCCAATGTGGTTGACGGGAATGTTGAACGTGTGATGTCACGGATCTTCAAAGTTGAAAAAGCTCTGCCCGACTGCAAGCCGGACTTAAAGTCATTTGCCGGATTATTGGCAGACGGTGAAGAGAGACGGCCCGGCGATTATGCGCAAAGCCTGATGGATCTCGGGGCAGGGATCTGCACCCCTAAATCTCCGAAATGCCTGCTCTGCCCGGCGAGTGATTTTTGTGGAGCTTTTGCAGTTGGTGATCCTGAACGTTATCCGGTCAGGAAAGCGAAACAGGCAAAACCTGTCAGGCACGGGAATGTGTATTTTATTCAAAATTCAAAAGACGAATTCTTACTGGAACGCCGCGCGGAAAAAGGACTTTTGGGCGGGATGACCGGTTTTCCGACAACATCATGGGAGCCTTCTCAAAAAACGCAGCATCTTTCCTATATAAGGGGAGATATCAAAAAAATGCGCGGGGTGCAGGTCCGGCACATTTTTACGCATTTTGAACTGAGGTTAAATGCCTATGAGGTGCGCTATAGCGGGCGTAAAATTCCTGAAAATCATTACTGGCAAAATGGCAGCGACTTTGATCCTGAAATTTTGCCAGGCCTCTTCCGTAAATTCTATAAGGCTCTGAGATAAAAGGGAATTTGTATTCAGACCGTAATCATATTATACTATTGATATGAAACGTTTTTTGCCGATTATCGTTCTTGTGTCTTTTTTGATGGGACCTGCTGCTTTTGCGCAGGAGGCTGAAAAAGAGCCCGCTATGGAGGAAACACCGAAAGAAGAAAAAGCTGAAGTCGATATGGCCGACTATTATCTCGATGCGACAACAATCGAAGATAAATATTCCGGCAAATACTCAAAGATCACCCCGCAAAGCCTGTCCAAACTTTATTGGAGACTCCATGTATTCGATAGCGGTGATAACCGTGCGATCGATAATTATATGCTGATCAATGAGTGTCAGATTTACCAGGATAACGTGAATAATGATTTTGAATGGAACGTCATTCGTGAGGCCGTTAAAAAAGTTGTCAATGACGGGAAAAAGAATTTCCCGACCCAGTTTGAGTTTTTTGTGCCGGTCCATCTTGGCCGCTATGACACGGAGCAAAAGGGATTTTATCTGGTGGATTATACAGGCTATGAACAGGTCCGGCGTCTGGAAGTCAGAAGTATTACCGGGATGCATGAAGTTTGCGGAAAAGACGGGGAAATCAAAGATTATCCGAAAGCTGTCCTGTTTGTTTTACAAGAAGCGTTAACCTATGTTTTTGCCGAGGTGGATGAACATGTTGCACAGGCTTATATTCTCAGAAAACAAAGAGAGATCCTCGACCTGCCGCCGGATGAGCGTCAACGCAGATATGAAAGAACGGCTTATGTCCGGATGCGTCTAAATGTCCTTGAATATCAGGGGAACATCAGGGGGAGGAGTAATATCCTGGCGATTTTGCAAAGCGAGCTTGATGGTGTTGATTTGTTTGAAGATGTGAAGGGAGAGCGCCTATTGTCATCCATGATAATGAAACGTGAAGAAGGGGAAAAGAGGCCGGCTCAGGAAAGTAACTTTAACGAATAGATTTTGTTCTTGTAATTGAAACGCCGGCTTGTTCCCCGCAGCCAAATATATTTTCCTTTGTCAGCTGAATTGTGACCTGTAAGGCTTTGGGGTTTTCCAGACATAGAGCGGCAACTTGTTCTGCAAAATGTTCAAGCAGATGGATATGGCCTTCCTCTTTAACCTGTTTAACGGCATCGACAATATCCTCATAGGACATCACATCTTTAATATCATCCCCCTGGTAATCTTGCGCAGATGTACTGACAAGGACTTCAACAGAAGCCGTGAGTTTTTGGGAATGTTTTTTTTCGTCTTCGTAAACGCCGATATTGGCCTCAAAGACCAGATCATTGACAAAAATACGATCCGCTTTTTGCAGATTGGTCCCGGCATCATTGGCTGCGCGCAGCGCCGGGCCGTGCAGAGAAGTGACAGTTTTAAAAAGCGTATTCATCCGGTTCTTATATAGAAGGGAGTAGGGAGTGGCTAGTCGGGAGAGGTCGTTTTTCGTATTTGTCCCAATTTTCTTTTATCTCCTTACTCCCTACTTATAACTCCTTACTCATTGCAGCGTTGTGGATGAATTCCGTGCTTCGATCTGGGCTCGTAGCCGCTGGCGCAGATCGTCAATCGGCACTTTGCGCTTGCCGTCCTTAATATGCCAGTAGGTCCAGCCATTACAGGACGGGGCATTTTGTACGGCCGCGCCGACTTTATGGATCGAGCCGCGGTGATTGCCGATGGTTTTATTATTTACAATTAAGTTGCCGTCCGCATGGACTTTGGCCGTGAGATTTCCTTTCGGATCAATGAGCTCTGTGCCCGGTTCGATATAGCCGTGCTCAAGCAGCCAGCCGAAAGGAATACGCATTTGCTCGCGCTTGTTTTCCGGCATGATGATTTCCTCATCACAAACCTCGATGTCGGCAATGCGCTTTTTCGCATATTTGATATAGTCTTTTTCACGCTCAATCCCGATCCAGTTCCGGCCAAGCTTTTTAGCCACCGCGCCGGTTGTACCTGTGCCGAAGAAGGGGTCGAGGACCGTATCACCCGGTTTACTTGACGCCATGGTCACGCGGTGGAGCAGGGCTTCGGGCTTTTGGGTTGGATGAAGTTTTTCACCGGCGTCATTCTTGAGGCGCTCCCCGCCGGTGCAAAGCGGGATATACCAGTCCGAGCGCATTTGCAGGTCTTCATTGAGCGCCTTCATGGAGTCATAGTTAAAGCAATATTTGCTTTTCTGAGACTTGGCTGCCCAGATCAGGGTCTCATGTGCATTGGTAAAGCGCTTGCCGCGAAAATTCGGCATCGGGTTGGATTTACGCCAGATCACGTCATTCAGGATCCAGTACCCTAAATCCTGCAGGATGACGCCGAGGCGGAAAATATTGTGATAGGAGCCGATCACCCAGATCGATCCGTCATCTTTCAGTGCATCGCGCGCCGCGGAGAGCCATTGCCGCGTAAAATCATCATAGGCTTTCAGGCTTTCAAATTGGTCCCACTCATCGTCGCAGGCATCCACCTTGGTATTATTCGGGCGGTGAAGATCGCCCTGTAACTGCAGATTGTAAGGGGGATCGGCGAATATTAAATCCACCGATCCCTTTTCCAACCTTTTAAGTCTGTCGATGCAGTCCCCCTGGAGGATCTTCCCCACATTGTCATCCCGGACTTGATCCGGGATCTTTTTGCGTTTAGCGCTAGATTTTTCGGGGGATTTCTTGGTTTTTTGACTCGACATTCTTAAAATTCCTTTCTTTAAGAAGGGCGAATCATGAGTCATTTTGGACTCGGCGTCAAGGAATAAAATAATGATTCTTTCAATAGAGTCAGAACGTTAAAGGAACATCTTAAGATTTTGGAGTCGGTTCAGTTACTTACACGGCGCAAAAGATCTGCGATGATGCGGGGTAATTCCATGAAGACGGATTCCCTCCAGGTGCTGGGCGGTGCCATAGCCGGCATTCCGGTCCCAGCCATAATGTGGGTGCTGTTCATGCAGCGTGGCCATCAACCGGTCGCGGTGCACCTTGGCGATAATAGAAGCCGCGGCGATGGATAGAGATTTACTATCGCCCTTGATGACGGTTTGTGCCCGGCACGGAATATCCGGGGCGAATTTTCCGTCAATGAGACACAAAATGTTGTCATCCTGAGGGCCTTGTGCCCGAAGGATCTTAGATCCTTCGCTACGCTCAGGATGACAGATTTGTTCAAAAGCCCCCTTCATCGCTTTCAGCGTGGCGTGATGAATATTGAGTTCATCAATCTCTGCCGGTGAAATTTCGGCAATAGAGCAGGCGCAGCAGGCGGTGATTTCCCCGTAAAGCATCTCCCGCTTTTTGGCAGAGAGTTTTTTACTATCAGTCACAATCTGCCAAAAACTCAAATCTTTCGCTTCTTCCGGGATAAACACACAGGCGGCGACAACCGGCCCGGCGAGTGGCCCGCGGCCAACCTCGTCAATACCGCAGACGGGGGCTGAAAACCCTGCATCAAAACTACGAGGACATTCAGGCGTTAAGGCTTTTACTTGCGATTTCATAGACATTTGGCGAAATACCTTTAAGCGCGCAGATTTCTTCGAGCACAGCTTTCATCTTTTCCTGCCGGTCAGGCGTATATTGTTTCCATTCGCGCAAGGGAGTGAGCATCCGCGCGCCGATTTGCGGGTTAATTTTGTTGAGTTCTATCACCGCGTTTTTCAGGAAATCATAGCCCTGGCCGGACACATCGTGAAACTTGACCGGATTACGCATCGCAAAGGCGCCATAGAGCGCGCGGACACGGTTCGGGTTTTTCATTGTAAAATCAGGGTGGCTCTTCAGGCTGTCCAACACGTCAAAAATATCATCCCGAACCGCCGCGGCCTGTACACCAAACCATTTATCAATGACAAGCTGGTAGTCCTTAAACCGCTCATAGAAATCCTGAAGGATAGCCTGCTGATCCGCGTTTTTGTTTTCAACAATGCGTGATAAGGCCGCCATCCGGTCTGTCATGTTTGTCGCCGTTTCATAATGGCTTGTGGCCAGTTTCGTGCAGCCGGTTCCGTTTGTCGCGGTTAAAAGGCCAAGGCAAGTATTACGCAGCGCCCGCGCACCCATGGCTTCAGGGGTGATCTGGTATTCACCGTCTTGTTTTAAGCCGTCGTAAAGTTTTTGAAGCTTGTCTTTGTAGGTTCTTTTGATCGTCCGCAGGACATTATCGTGCGCGGTATGAATGGAGTCAGGATCAATAATGCTCTGTGCCTGCGCAATCATGGTAAAATCGGGAAGGCTGAGCGCCCGCGCCATGAGCGCCTTATCGGAGCTGTCCTCAAAAGTCCGCTCGATGAGGTCGCCATAGCTTTTGATAAAATCTTCGGCAGGATCTTTGCTGCCGGTTTTAATCATGTCACACATAATTTTCAGGGCATAATTTTGTCCGGCCTCCCAGCGGTTAAACCCGTCAGAGTCATGAACCATCAAAAAGGCGAGGTCCTCATCGGAGAGATCGCTTGTCAGTTTCACCGGCGCGGAGAAATTCCGCAGAATTGATGGCACGGGCCGTGATCCAATATCCTCAAACATAAAACTTTGTTCTTTGTCAGTAAGGTTTAAAATAATAGTGTCATTTCGAGGCGAAGCCGAGAAATCTCCGTCGGTGGAGTGAGATCCCTCCGCCTGCGGCGTTCGGGATGACAGATGAAGAGGAAGGTCATCACCGTTATCACCGAGAAGGCCAATAGCGACCGGAAGATGCATTGGTTTTTTATTCTGCTGGCCGGGCGTGTCCGGAACAGATTGTGACAGTGTGAGTGTAAATTTTTTATTCTCTGGATCATAAGAGGTTTTTGCCTCTATTTCCGGTGTGCCGGCCTGCCTATACCAGAGTTTAAATTGTTCGAGGTCCAGTCCGGAGGCCTCGGCCATACATTGCGCCCAGTCATCGCAGGTGACAGCCTGTCCGTCATGGCGTTCAAAATAAAGATCCGTTGCCTTGCGGTAAGTTTCCGGGCCGAGCAATGTGTGGAACATGCGGATCACTTCCGCGCCTTTTTCATAGATGGTCATCGTATAGAAATTATCAATCTCGATATAATTATCCGGGCGGACCGCATGGGCGAGGGGGGACGCATCTTCCGGGAACTGGAACTGACGCAGATGGGAGACATCATCAATCCGCTGCACGGCGCGCGAATTCATATCGGCGGAAAATTCCTGGTCGCGGAAAACCGTCAGGCCTTCTTTTAAAGAAAGCTGGAACCAGTCACGGCAGGTAATCCGGTTACCAGTCCAGTTGTGAAAATATTCATGCGCAATCACGCTTTCCACGCGGATGAAATCGGTATCGGTTGCGGTGTCCGGGTGTGCAAGAACAAGGGCCGTATTAAAAATATTCAGCGAGGTGTTTTCCATCGCACCCATGTTGAAATCACTGACCGCGACAATGTTGAAGCGCTTATACTGGTATTCGCAGCCATAAACCTCTTCATCCCATTTCATCGATTTAATAAGGGATGCCATCGCGTGATCGCATTGGCCTTCATCGCCTTTACGGACATAGATATACAGATCAACTTTTTGCCCCGACATGGTCGTAAACGTGTCGTGGACATGTTCCAGATTGCCGGCAACGAGAGCAAACAGGTAACAGGGTTTTGGCGTTGTATCTTCAAACACGGTATAATGCCTTTCCCCCTCACCCTCGCGGCTTTCGCCGCTCTTCCCTCTCCCCGCGGGGGAGAGGGTGGCCGAGCCTTCAGGTGAGGCCGGGTGAGGGGGGCAAATACCTTCTTCCGTCAGGTCACCGTTGGAGAGTAAGACCGGGTATTTCTCTTTATCGGCTTCCAGCCGCACGGTAAAAGTCGACAGGACATCCGGGCGGTCCTGAAACCAGGTAATCCGGCGAAAGCCTTCCGCTTCACATTGTGTGCAGTAATTGCCGCCGGACTTGTAAAGCCCTTCTAAGGCTGTATTGGTTTCAGGATGAATTTTGGTTTTGATCGTCAGGATGAATTCATCACCCGGATCTTCAATCGTCAGTTTCCCGTTTTCGATTTTATAATCTTCAAAAGCGCTGCCGTCTTTTTCGATGGAGAGCAGTTCCAGATCTTCTCCATCCAGAATAAGCGCACCGCCTGCCGCTTTTTTATATTGAACCGCTGAAGTGACAATTGTTTCACCTTCATTCAGGTCAAAATTCAAATCAATATGCTCCACGTCGTAAGGAGCAGGTTTATAATCTTTGAGGTAAATCGTCTGGGGGGTATCTGTTTTCATAGTTACAAGGTGCAAGTTTCAAGTTACAAGAAACTCTAATCCATATCTTGTAACTTGCAACCTGTAACTTGCAACTACAACAAAGCCATATCATCCCGGTGAATGAGGGTATTGCCGCGGGAATACCCCAAAAGCGCAGGAATTTCCGCGCTCTGTTTTCCGGCTATTTTGCGGGCCTCTTCGGCGGAATACGCACTTAAACCTGTTCCTAGAACTTTTCCGTCCTGATTTTCCAGGCTAACTGCATCACCGCGTTCAAATTCACCGTTAATATATGTCACACCAGCAGGGAGTAGGCTTTTCCCATTTTTTAAAGCCTGAACGGCGCCATTATCGAGAACAAGACTGCCATTTGTTTTCACATGGCTGGCGATCCATTTTTTCCGGGCCGAGGCCGGGCTTTCAGAAGCTTTAAATAAAGTTGCCTTTTGCATGCCCGAAAGCGGGTGATCTGATGTTCCACGTGAAACAATCATATGAATGCCGGCCTGCATGGCGATTTGCGCGGCGTCCAGCTTACTTTTCATGCCGCCGGTGGACAGGCCTTTCGGGGCATCCCCGGCCATGCCTAAAATATCTTCAGTGAGCTCTTCAACAAGCGGGATATGCTCTGCCGCTTGATCGCTATCGGGATTAGCGGTGTAGAGCCCGTCCGTTGTGGAGAGCAGGATCAGGAGATCCGCGCCGACCATCTGGGCCACCCGCGCCGCCAGCCGGTCATTATCACCAAAGCGGATTTCATCGGTCGACACAGTATCGTTTTCATTAATAACGGGAATAATTTTTTGCTCGATAAGCGCGGTGATGGTTGCACGGGCATTCAAATGCGCGCGGCGGTTTTCGGTATCACGCGGCGTGAGAAGAATTAATCCCGTTTGCTGCCCGGTTTTTCCAAACGCATCCTGGTAAGCCTGCGCCAGTGTCACCTGGCCGATCGCGGCGGCGGCCTGTTTCTTTTCTAGCGGAATGGAGGAGGGGGAGTCACTCCAGCCAATCCCCATGGCTTTCCGGCCAAGAGCAATGGCGCCTGAAGAGACAATGACAATTTCCTTGCCCTCAAGCCCGGCTAAATCCTGCGCCAGTGTTGCCAGCCAGTCTTGCCGTACTTCCCCTGACTTTTCATCAGTTAAAAGTGCTGAGCCGATCTTAACGACAATCCGTTTGCTCTGTGTGATGACTTGCTCATGCATCTTCTGCGCCTCCCTGAATAATTTTATCCAGTTCAAAGAGGAGAGGATCAATCCCGTCTTTTGAAACGGAGGAGATGATAAACGGCTTTTTGCCTGTTTGTTTTTCAAACGCTGCGGCCTGATCGGCGGAAAGTTCGGGGCCAAGCGCATCGGACTTTGTCAGGGCGATAATTTCTTTCTTTTCGGCAAGGTCGTGCCCGTATGCGGTCAGCTCGTGGCGGACAGTTGCATAGGCCTGCGCCGGGTTATCCTGCGTGATATCAACCAGATGCAAGATCACCGCTGTGCGCTCAACATGACCAAGAAAGCGTGTGCCGAGCCCTTGTCCTTCATGCGCCCCCTCTATCAGGCCCGGAATATCGGCAATGACAAATTCCCGTTCACCTGCGCGCACAACACCTAGATTGGGATGCAGGGTTGTAAACGGATAATCGGCAATCTTGGGCCGCGCAGCGGAAACAGCCGCCAGGAAGGTTGATTTCCCGGCATTGGGCAGACCGACCAGCCCGGCATCAGCAATCAGTTTCAGTCGCAGCCAGATCCCGCGCTCTTCTCCCGGCCAGCCGGGCGTGAATTTGCGCGGCGCCTGGTTGGTTGAGGATTTGTAACGCGCATTGCCAAAACCGCCATCACCACCTTTCAGGAAAGTCATGGTCTGGCCTTTCTCGGTAAAATCGGCGAGTACGGTTTCCTTATCTTCATCCAGCACCTGTGTACCGACAGGAACTTTGATGATGAGGTTTTCACCCCCTTTACCGGATTTATTCCGGCCTTCACCGTTGCGGCCATTCTTCGCCCGGAAATGCTGGGTATAGCGGAAATCGATCAGGGTATTGAGATCTTCTACAGCCTCGAAGAGAATATCTCCGCCACGGCCGCCATTGCCGCCATCCGGCCCGCCAAATTCAACGAATTTCTCACGCCGAAAAGAGCAGGCGCCGGGCCCGCCATCGCCGCTTTTGACATAGATCTTTGCTTCATCGAGAAATTTCATTTTTAGATGTTAGATGCTAGGTGTTAGATATTAGAATATAATAAATAGAAATAAAAAGGATGATTGGAAATCTCCAATCATCCAATTTCCAACATCCAATTTCCAGTTTATTCAGCGGCCTGTGGCAGAGAGTCATTTGCCGGGACAACGCTGACAGAAGCTTTACCGCCTTTTCCTTTTGAGAAAAGCACTTCACCATCCATCAGGGCGAAGATTGTGTGGTCTTTGCCGATACCGACATTCTTGCCTGCTGCATATTTTGTCCCGCGCTGACGCACGATGATATTGCCGGCCAGAACGTTCTCGCCGCCATATTTCTTAACGCCTAAGCGGCGTCCGGCTGAATCGCGGCCGTTTTTAGAACTACCACCTGCTTTTTTATGTGCCATATCAATGTCCTCCGATTAATTCTTAATTTTTAACTTTAATTACTAAAGCAAGCTCTATGCCGCTTTGATATCTGTAATTTCCAGAACTGTGTGCAATTGCTTGTGCCCCTTGGTGCGGCGGTAGTTCTGGCGGCGCTTTTTCTTAAAAACAGTAATTTTTTCACCGCGGCCTTGTTCAATAACCTTGGCCTTGACGCTCGCCCCTTTGACGGACGGGCTGCCGACAGTGACTTTTTTGCCGTCGGAGAGGGCTAAAACATCCTCAATATCAACGGTTTTCCCGGCCTCGGCATCCAGTTTTTCAACCGTAATCCGGTCATTTTTGGCTACTTTGTACTGTTTGCCGCCTGTACGAATAACTGCGAACATCGCTTAAATCCTTATCGTTCTGTCTTAAATTGAAAGCGCAACCTATATATTTCATGCAAATTTGTCAAGAAAAAGACAATCTTGTGCATTGCGCCATGTAACGATTTGCCTTATCCCATTCGAATAGCCTGTAAATCAATAGAAAATGTAAGGAGAATACACATGCTAAACACACTTGCCCCTCATGCGCACTGGTTTTTACGCCTCAGCATCGCCAGCGTCTTTATTTATCACGGCGTTGGAAAATTTCCCAATCTGGAAATGATGTCGGCAATGCTTGGTCTTCCGATCTATCTGGTTCTGCTGGTTGCCATTGCGGAAACCGGTGGAGGTTTGCTGATCCTGGTTTCGGCCTTTTTGAAAGAAAACCTCAAAGATTTGGGAACCCGGCTGGCCTCGCTTGGACTTATCCCGGTGATGATCGGCGCGATTGCACTTGTTCACTGGCCGAAATGGAGTTTCGTGGCCTCAGAAACCCACCCAATGGGCGGGATGGAATTCCAGGTGACGTTGATCCTGATCCTGCTATATTTGTTGGTGAAAGGAAAGGATGCATAATGTTGTTTTGAAGGCCGGGAAATTACCTCAGGATAATCTGAACCCTGCGGTTTTTCCGGCGCCCTTCTTGGGTATTATTCGATGACAGGGGGCGGGTTTGTCCGTAGGCTATGGCCTTAAGCCGCTGCGGCTGAATGCCCTGACGCTCAAGATAATGCACAACCGATAAGGCGCGCGCCGCCGAGAGCTCCCAGTTTGACGGATATTGCGCCGTTTTAATCGGAACATTATCTGTATGTCCTTCAACAATGATTTCAAAATCACTGCTCTGGAAGGTCGGCAGCATACCGGATAGAAAATCCTGTCCTTGCGCAAATAAATCTGCCGCGCCTGTTGAAAACAAAACTTGCTCGCTAATCCTGACCTCGATGGCGTCTGAAACGACCTCAACATCCACGGACTCAGACAGGCCGGCCTCTTTGACCGATGCGCGTAATTTTTCCGCCTGCTCTGTTTTTTCCGCATTTGGGAAATCTCCCAGGTAAATCACATCACCGCGGGAGACATTTTCCTGATCGCCAAGATCGGTGTTTAACTGCTCAGGATTTTCGAAGATCAGGGGCAAAAGTCCGGTTTCCTGTTTTTCAAATGTGGCGTGAGCCACCATCACGACAAAGAGCGTGATCAGTAACGTCACCATATCCGTATAGGTAATCAGCCAGTCATCACTTTTGCGCGAGCGCGGCGGCGTGGCCAGATCGTATTTGATCATGCTTTTTTGCAAATAATGTTGCAAATCCTGGGGCGGCGGGCTATTTTGGCCGGGTTTTTTCTGTTCACGTCTGATATACCAGGCGGGCATGCGGGTGTTTCCTAGGCGGCAAGCTTATGTTCGTTTTTCTCAAGATACTTACTTAAAAGCTCTTTGGTATAAGAGGAGCCTTTTCCTTCGGACAGGAAGGTCACAGCTTCTTTTGCCACGGTGAGCAGGATAGTGTCTTCGTGCATTTTCTGCTCCAGCTTGACAGCCAGCGGCTTGAACAGGATGTTGGCCAGCAAAATGCCGTAAAAAGTCGTGATCAGGGCCACCGCCATATGGCTGCCGATATGGGCAAAATTTCCTGACTGCATCGTATCCAGCATGTTTACAAGACCAACCAGTGTTCCCACCATGCCAAAAGCAGGAGCATAACCCGCCATTGTCAGAAAAACGGCGGCATGTGTCCTGTTTGCCGATTTTGCTTTTTCAAGCTGCCAGTCCAGCACTTTCAGAATATCGCTGGCCGCTGTTCCGTCGACCATCATCTGCGCCGCATTTTCAAGAAAAGGGCTGTGAATATCTTTGATTTGGTCTTCGGCATCGCGCAGGTTTCCCTTTTTCAACGTATTCATTGCCTCTGAATAAATCCCGATCCGTTGCTGAAGATTGTTGGACGTCTTTCTCATGGCTGCGCCGACGGCCATAAAAGCGTGTCCCAGGGTTGTCAGAGGATAGCTGATAAAGGTTGCGATGATTGTCCCGCCAAAAACCAGCAAAAGCCCGGGCAGGTTTAAAAAGGTCAGGGGATCCTCTGCCGTTATATAGACGGCGGCGGAGAGGGCCCCCATCCCGATCAAGAAAGCAGCAAGTAACTTAAGATATCCCATTGATCCTCATATTAGATACACAACCACGATATCAGTGGTCCAAATATGTCACAACCATAGATATATTTTGTAGTCAGTTGCGATAGCGGGGCTTTACGGCGGCGTATAGCGCTCTATATGCTTGCCAGATATGGATTCCTTAACCCAGATGGCGCTTGGCGCTGCAGTCGGAAGCGCCGTGGCAGGGCGCCGTTATGGACGCAAGGCTGCGCTGATCGGCGCTGTTGTCGGTACACTTCCCGATCTTGATATTTTTATCCCGCTGGGCGATCCGGTCTCTAATTTCACCTATCACCGCGGCTTCAGCCATTCTATCGTGTTTTGTGTCCTGGCGACGCCTGTGCTGGCTTATCTGATCTCGAAGATGAAATGGTTCCAGGCGGACTTTAGAGACAAAACCCTGCATCTCAAATTATTGCTGATCCTGCTCACCCATATCCTGCTGGATGCGCTGACGATTTACGGCACACAGATCTTCTGGCCTCTGCCGGTGCCGCCTTTGGGCGCAGGGTCTATTTTTATTATCGACCCGCTTTATACGCTGCCAATCCTGGCCGGGCTGGCCGGGTTTTTGATTTTTAAATCGCCGCGTACAAACAAGCTCATGCTTTTGGCAACGACGCTCTATCTTCTCTGGGGATTAGGCGCACAACTTTATGTGAGCAAAATTGCTGCCGCCGGTTTTGAAACCCCGCCGCAGAAGATGCTGGTTCAGACCACGCCTTTTAACAGCCTGCTCTGGCGAATTCTGATCATGGAAGAAAGCCAGTACAAAGTCGGCTATTATTCCGTCTTTGATGACAGTAAAGAGATCAAATACAAAACCTACCCAAACGCGCCCGCGCTTTTAGAACCGATTGAGGACAGCTTTGCCGTGCAACGCCTGAAATGGTTCAGCAAAGGGTTTTACAGCGCCGAAGAGCAGGGCGGAAAAATTATAATGCGCGATTTGCGCATGGGGCTGGAGCCGGACCAGTATGTGTTTTCATTTGTCGTTGGCCAGATCCAGAGCGGCCAGGTTAGTGAAATCCCCAATCATAGCGTTCCCGGCGAAAGGGACATGTCACGCCTTGCCACCTTGCGGGCACGGATATGGGATGAACAGGTCGAGATGCCTGCAGGTTCCTGCACCGAAGAGGGGGATCCTGTTCTTTTATGTGCGCGGTAGGGATTTTCAAAAGATGGCGGAGGAGGTGGGATTCGAACCCACGATAGAGTTGCCCCTATGCCGGTTTTCAAGACCGGTGCATTCAACCGCTCTGCCACTCCTCCGTGGAGTAAAAAATCGAGCAATCTTGACAGCGAAACCTAGACAGGCAAGGGTGCTTCGTAAAGTGATTTTTTACTCCTGAGCCGGATTTTTTAAATGTTTTACACGCTCTCTAAAATGGCCTGGGCGTTTTTATCGCCGCTAAACCTGATTTACCTGCTGGTGACATTCGGCCTGTTGATCCGTTTTCTGGGCGGCCGGATCGGCGGGAAAATGCTGGGAACAGGGCTGATCCTGTTCATTCTCTGCGGTTTTTTTCCGGTGGGGCACAATTTGGTTGTGTATCTGGAAACGCGCTATGACCTTGCGCCGGCGCTGCCCGACCGGGTGGACGGGATTATCGTGCTGGGCGGTGTGTTTGATACTTATATTGCCAAGGAAACACAGCAAAGCGCGGCGACAGATAATATTGACCGGATGATCGGTTTTCTGGACCTGGTGCGTAAACATCCGCGCGCCAGACTGGTGTTTAGCGGCGGGGCAGGTAATCCGCTTAGCCCGCTCCATAAGGAAGCTGAAAATGTACAGGCTTTCTTTAAGACAATCGGGCTTAACCCGGAGCGTGTTCTGTACGAAGATAATTCGCGCAATACTTACGAAAATATTGCTTTTTCCAAAGAGATGCTAAACCCGGACCAAGGAGAAAAATGGGTTTTGGTCACCTCGGCCTATCATATGCCGCGGGCAGGGGCCTCTTTTCTGGCGCAGGGCTGGCATATTATCCCTTATGCCGTTGATCCCAGGACAGACCGGCAATACAGGTTATTTGCGCCGCGTTTTGATGTCAGCCGCAATTTCGAATTACTGGAGCTTGGGATGAAAGAGGTGCTCGGAACGCTGGTCTATTATCTCTCAGATAAAAGCGTTTTGCCTTTCCCGAAAAGGCACGATATGCTCTTCGGACTTCAGGACCTTTCAAAGACACGGATAGACTATGAACCGTAAATTTTCTTTTATAATGATCTTGGCCATCTTGTTTTTCCCCGTGCCGTCATTGGCCGCGCAGCAGAGCTTTGACGCCTGGCTCGATGATTTTCGCGGAGATGCGCGGCGCAAGGGCATTTCTCAGTCGACAATTGATCTGGCTTTAAAAAATGTGAAGTCTATTCCCCGCGTGATCGAGCTGGATAGAAAACAGCCGGAAGGGCAGAAGACTTTTACTCAGTACCGCCGGATGATTGTGAACCCAAAGCGTATTCAGGACGGGCGGGAGTTGCTGCAGGCCTATCGCCGTGAACTCACGCAGGTTGAGAAAAAATACGGTGTGCCGGCGCAATATATTGTCGCCTTATGGGGAATTGAAACAAATTTCGGCTCTAACACGGGCGGATTTGATGTTATCCCGGCGCTTGCGACGCTAGCCTGGGAAGGGCGGCGCGCAGCTTTTTTCAAAAAAGAACTGGTGGATGCGCTGCGGATTATTGATGACGGTCATATCAGCGCGGCAAATATGAAAGGCTCCTGGGCCGGGGCAATGGGGCAGAGCCAGTTTATGCCCTCCAGCTTTATTGCCTATGCGGCGGACGGGAATGGGGATGGCCGCAAGGATATCTGGAATACGGAAATGGATGTGTTTGCCTCTGCGGCTAATTATCTTATGAAAAACGGATGGCGAAAAGGGGAAAGATGGGGCCGGCGCGCCGAGCTTCCGCCCGGTTTTTCGGAAAATATGGTTGGCCGGAAGATTAAAAAATCTCTGCGCAACTGGCAAAAACTGGGAGTGCGCCTGGAAGGTGGGGCGGATCTGCCGGATGAAAGCGGTATACTCGCTTCAGTTGTGGCGCCTGATGGACTGGAAGGAGAGGCCTTTATCGTGTATAATAACTATAATGTGATTATGGATTGGAATCGATCCACATATTTCGCAACGTCTGTTGGCCTTCTGGCTGACGCTATTGCCCGCTAGTTATTTTTTCTATATCTAAAGGTTCAGATTTTAAACGTTACAAAGTAGGGAATAATGAGAAAAGCGCTGACATACCTTTGCATGGGATTTCTGGCCATCACACTGTCCGCCTGTTCGGAAACGCAATATGCCGCGCATCTGGCCAAAGGGGTCATGGGTGACAGTCAAACCGGTCACTTTAAAGTCGGGAAACCTTACCGCATTGCCGGGCAGCTTTATCACCCACGGGAATCTTACCGTCATGTTGAAACAGGGATGGCCTCCTGGTACGGGCCGAACTTTCACGGCAAGCAAACAGCAAATGGTGAGATCTTTAATAAATTTGATCTGACGGCGGCGCACCGTACGCTGCAAATGCCTTCTATTATCCGTGTGACCAATCTGAATAATGGTCGCAGTGCAATCATGCGGGTCAATGACCGCGGACCATTTGCCCATAACCGGGTTCTGGATGTATCTGAACGCGGCGCCGAAGTGCTGGGCTTTAAATCGGACGGCACGGCGCGGGTCCGGATAGAGGTCCTGGAACAGGAAAGCCGGAAGGTGGCAGCGCTTGCCAAACAGGGCAAAAGCACACGTCATATCGAAGTGGCTTTAAATAACGGCCAAACACCGGCCTCTTTCAAAACACATAAGGTGCAGCCGGTTCAGGTTGCCGCTGCGCCAACCCCGGTACAAAAGCCAGGGAGTTCTATCCAGCCAGCTTCTGTCTCACGGCCTGCACCACTGCCGCAGGCAAACCCAATTCAGCAGGCCCTGGGAACGCAGAATATGTATGTTCAGGCCGGATCGTTTTCTCAGGAACAAAATGCCATGGCGCTGAGCCAGCAACTTTCTTCCATCGGCCCGTCAAAAGTCACTCTGGCGCGCGTCAATGGCCGGCCATTTTACCGGGTACGTATCGGTCCCTTTGCCGAAGCTTATAAAGCCGATAAAGCTTTAGATGCTGTTCTTGCGAACGGTCACAATACGGCAAAAATCGTCACGGATTAACGCGCCTTTCCATTGCTTTTAAGCCGGCTTTGCGCTTTGATAGCGCTATGACTTATTTTCGTATTTTATCCGTCGTTTTTGTTCTTTTCCTAAGCCTGTTTCCGGTGCGCGCACAGGCAATGAATACGAGTGCCAAGCAGGCCGTTATTATCGATATGCAAACCGGTCAGGTCCTGTTTGAAAAAAATAAGGATATGCGCATGCCAACCTCTTCCATGAGCAAGGTGATGAGTATGTATCTTGTTTTCGATGCACTGAAAGATGGGCGGTTAAAACTCGATGATGAAATAGAGGTCAGCGAAAAAGCCTGGCGGATGGGCGGATCGAAAATGTTTATCGAGGTTGGCAAGAAAGTTAAAGTCGAAGATCTGATCCGCGGCGTGATTGTGCAATCCGGAAACGATGCGACAATTGCTCTGGCCGAAGCATTGTCAGGAAGCGAAGAGGCTTTTGCGCGCACCCTAACTGATACGGCCAAAGATCTGGGCATGATCAATTCCAATTTTGTCAATGCCAGTGGCTGGCCGGATGACAATCATTATTCCACAGCGGAAGACCTGGCGGTTTTGGCAAAAGCGCTGATTACAAATTTCCCTGATGACTATCACTATTATTCGGAAAAAGAATTCACCTATAATGAGATCAACCAGCCAAATCGCAACCCGCTGCTGTTCCGGAATATTGACGCAGATGGGATTAAAACCGGTCATACGGAAGCCGGCGGTTACGGCCTGATGGCCTCAGGGATCAGGGATGGGCGGCGCGTTATCATGGTGCTGAACGGCATGGAGAGCGAAAAAGAGCGCGCACAGGAATCTGCCAAACTACTCGATTGGGCACTGCGCGAATTTGAGAATAAAAAACTTTTTGCTGCGGGCGATGTTCTTGAAACCGCCCCTGTTAAAATGGGCAAGGAAAAAGAACTTCCTTTAATTGGCGAGGAAGACCTTTTCCTGACAATACAAAAAGGATCGGCGGATAACATTAAGGCTGATACGGTTTTAAACGGGGAAATTATCGCCCCGGTGAAAGCCGGGCAGGAGCTTGGAACCCTGACGGTAACACTTCCTGAGCTTGGGTCTTTTGAACGCACCCTTGTCGCTGGTAAGGACATTGAAGAGTTAGGATTTTTTGCAGGAACATTTGAAAGAATACGTTTAAGCATCAAGGAGATGCTGGATCGGTAAATTATGAAACGCGGGCTGTTTATTACATTTGAAGGCGGGGAAGGAACGGGTAAGACCACGCAAAGTAAATTGCTGGCGCGGGCCCTGGAAGAGGAAGGTCATACCGTTCTCTTAACCCGCGAGCCCGGCGGCACACCTGAAGGGGAAGAACTGCGACGGATCTTTGTTAATAATAACGGGCCGGAATGGCCGCTTGATGCGCAGGTGCTTTTGATGTTTGCCGCCCGCGCACTTCATCTTCAGAAGATTATAGAGCCGGCTTTGGAAGAGGGAAAAATTGTCATTTCAGACCGCTTTACTGATTCAACCTTATGTTACCAGGGTTATGCGCTTGGTTATGATGAAGAGGCATTTAAGGCGATTAAAGAAGCCGTTTTGGGGGATTTTGAACCGGACCTGACTATTGTTTTTGACATTGATCCGCATGAAGGGCTGATCCGTGCCGCCGGGCGGGAGGCTCAGGATGATAGTTTTGAATCACTGAATTTTGATTTTCATGACAGGTTGCGCCAGGGTTTTTTAAAAATTGCGCAAGATAACCCGGATCGTTGCCGTGTCGTTGATTCCTCTGCGGATATTGAAGATGTGAGCATGCTTATCCTAAGTCATGTCCGGGAGGTACTTTGATGTTTGAAGATTTCCTCGATGACGAAGAGCTTGAGAACCTGATTGATGCACAGGCCGGGGACGTTGACTCCTTTATTCCCTCCAATACAAACCCGTCCTGCACCGGTCACGAAGAGATTGAGAAAGCTTTACTTGGTCTTGTGAATAGCGGTTCGGTCCCTCACGCTTTAATCTTCGCAGGTCCCGAAGGGGTTGGAAAATCCATCATGGCTTACCGCCTTGCGCGTTATTTGCTGAAACATGGCGCCGGGGCGCAAGAGCAGGATGGTCTTTTCGGGGGCGATGAACCTCTAAAAGCAACGTCTTTGGATATGGATGAAGACGATCCTGTTTTTAGAAAAGTGGCCGCCGGGGGACATCCTGATTTTATGGGCGTAGCCCGCGCGGAAGATGAACGCAAAGGCGGATTAAAAGAACTTCTTGATATTGAAACGATCAGAAAGATTGCGCCGTTTCTACGCATGACGGCTTCAGAAGGGGGCTGGCGCGTGGTGCTTGTGGATGATGCGGACCGGATGAATCGCAATGCACAAAACGGGCTGCTTAAAATTCTTGAGGAGCCACCGGCAAAGACCGTCCTCATTCTCGTCACGCACCGGACCGGCGCGCTGATCCCGACCATCCGTTCGCGCTGCCGGGTTGTTAGTTTTAAACCTCTGGAAGAACAGGCTTTAAGAGAACTCCTTCAAAAAGGATGCCCGGATTTGTCTTCAGAAGACCTGAAAACTATTTCCGCGATGGCCGAAGGCAGTCTCGGCCGGGCAATTAAGTTGGTTGAAGAGGGGGGAATGGACTCCCTGCGGGATGTCATCGCCCTTTTTGAAGGCTGGCCGAAATGGAACTGGACCTCTATTCACCTGATCTCCGACAGGCTGGGACGGCAGACAGCAGAATATCACGGTTTTGTTTTTGCGCTGTGCTGGCTGCTGGACAGCCTGCTGCGTGATAAAGCACGCGAAAATTTTGAAACGGCGGATTTGCTGGGTTCGGATAAGCTCAAAGCGTTTCAGGATCATTTTTCCCTTGGACAACTCAGCCGCTTTTGTGAGACAGTGAAAATACATTTTGAACAGGCGGAACGCTCAAATCTTGATAAAAAACAAGCAGTTCTGGGTGTTTTTTCAGTTATTGAGTAAGGATAAAAGGGATAATGTCAGAAAATAAAGGGTCATTTTATATCACCACAGCGATTTCTTATGTGAACGGGTCGCCGCATCTGGGCCACGCCTATGAAGCGATTCTGACCGATGTCATGGCCCGGCATAAGCGTTTGGACGGCTATCAGACCTATTTCCTGACAGGCACGGACGAACACGGCCAGAAGGTGGCCAAAACGGCGGAAAAACAGGGACTTCAGCCCCGCGAGCTGTGCGATAAAATCGCCGCTGAGTTTGAAGCGCAGACCGGTACCTTAAACATTTCCAATGATGATTTTATCCGCACGACGGAAGAGCGCCATTATAAAGCCTCACAGGCGATCTGGAATGCCATTAAAGAGAATAACCCGGACGATATTTTCCTAGGCAAATATGATGGTTGGTACTCGGTGCGGGACGAAGCCTATTTCGGCGAAAGCGAGCTGACGGATGGACCGGACGGCACCAGGCTGGCTCCAACCGGCGCGCCGGTGGAATGGGTTGAAGAGCCGAGCTATTTCTTCCGCCTGTCTGCTTATGCTGACAAACTTCTCGATCATTACGCGAAAAACCCAGGCTTTATTCAACCGGACTCGCGCCGCAATGAAATTATCTCCTTTGTGAAATCCGGTCTGCAGGATTTGTCTATTTCCCGCACGAATTTTAAATGGGGTGTGCCGGTGCCGGATAACCCGGATCATGTCATGTATGTCTGGCTGGATGCGCTAACCAATTATATTACCGGTGTGGATTATCCCGACACGGGCAGTAAAAAATTTCAGACCTTCTGGCCGGCGGATTTTCACGTCATCGGAAAGGACATTATTCGTTTTCACTGTATTTACTGGCCGGCTTTTCTAATGGCGGCCGGGATTGAACTTCCCAAGGCTGTTTTTGCGCACGGCTTTATCAATGTCGAAGGACAGAAAATGTCCAAATCGGTCGGCAATGTGATTGCACCATCTGATCTGCTGCGCGATTTTGGGCTGGATGCAACGCGCTATATCCTGATGCGGGAAGTGCCTCATGGACAAGATGGAAACTTTTCGCAAAGCCATGCAGTGCAGCGTATTAACTCAGACCTTGCCAACGGGCTGGGCAATCTTGCACAGCGAACTCTATCCATGATTGCGAAGAACTGCGATGCCAAAGTTCCGGCCTGCGGGAAACTAACAGAATCTGATCAAGCACTGCTGGCACATGCCTACGAAAAACTTGTTCCGGGCCTGCGGAGTGAATTTGATACATTCCGCTTTAACCGCGGTCTTGAATCTATCTGGAAGCTTGTTGATGCGGCGAATGTTTACATTGATGAGCAGGCGCCCTGGGGATTAAAAAAAACCGACCCCGCGCGGATGGCAACGGTTCTTTACGTTCTGGCGGAAACAATCCGCTGCCTGGCCATTTCTGTACAAGCCATTGTACCGGGCGCGGCTGAAAAAATTCTGGATCAGGTTGTCGCCGCCGAAGATCAGCGTCTTTATGCGCATATCTCAAAAGACTATGCCCTAAAACCGGGGACGGATTTACCTGTCCCGGAAGGTGTTTTTCCGCGCATTCAATTGGAAGAGGCTGCTTAAAAGCGCTATGTGGATCGACTCCCATTGCCATCTCAACCATGAAAATAACGCAGACGGTGATCCGCCCGCTGATATTATCGCGCGGGCGCGTGAAGCCGGCATTGATGGCATGGTCAATATCTCAACCGAAATCAAAGGTGATTTCCCGGTTGTTTTGAAAACGGCGCAGGATCATGAAAATGTCTGGTGTACGGCCGGCACCCATCCACATGATGCGGGCATTGAGGCCGAAAAAAATGTTTCTTTAAATGAACTCATTATACTGGCGCGCTCTGATAACAAAATTATCGGCATTGGCGAAAGCGGCCTCGATTACTATTACAATCATTCTGAAAAAGATGATCAGATAAACTCATTCCGCAAACACATTCAGGCCTGCCTTGAAACGGATTTACCGCTTGTTGTCCATTCCCGCGAGGCCGAGGAGGACACGATCCGCATCATCCGGGAAGAGGGGGGCGGAAAGGGGGCCTTACGCGGCGTGATGCATTGCTTTTCGTCAAAGCCAAAACTCGCAGAAGAGGCTCTGGAAGAGGGGTTTTATATTTCTTTTTCCGGCATTGTGACTTTTAAAAAAAGTACGGAACTACAGGATGTTGCCAGAATGGTGCCCTTGGATAAAATCCTGGTTGAAACCGATGCGCCGTTTTTAGCGCCCGTGCCGCTACGTGGAAAGATTAACGAGCCGGCGAACGTTATTCATACGGGGAAATTTTTGGCAGAACTTTTGAGCGTTGATGAAAAAGAATTTGCTGCACAAACAACAGAAAATTTCTTCACGCTCTTTAATAAGGCAAAAAGCGAATGACGGATGTTGAACTCATCATTTTGGGGTGTGGGAATTCGGCAGGGGTCCCGGCCATTACCAATTACTGGGGCAAATGTGATCCGGATAATCCGAAAAACCGCCGGATGCGCCCTTCTGTTCTTTTAAAAACCAAAACGACCTCTCTGATTGTCGACACAGGGCCGGATTTTAAAGAGCAGTTTAACCGTGAAAATCTGCAGGATATTGATGCCGTTCTTTACACCCACATTCATTCCGATCATACGATGGGCATTGATGAACTGCGCACATTACACCGGCGCAATAAGAGAACTTATCCGGTTTATGCGAACCGGGAAACGCTCGGAGAGCTTATGGAGTGCTTTAGCCATATGTTTGAGGAATCCAAAAGCGGATTTTATAAAGTCGTCTGTGAACCGCACGAAGTTCAAAATGATCAGGCTCTGGCGATCGGTGATATCACAGTGCGTCTTTTTGAGCAGGATCACGGCGCCATTAAGTCCCTGGGACTTCGGATCGGTGATATCGGCTACTCAACAGATATGAAGCATCTGGGTGAAAAGGCTTTTGAGGCGCTCTCAGGAATAAAAATATGGATTGCAGATGCAGCCGGCAATGATCAGGCGGCCAATCCTGTTCATGCATCTGTCGGGGAAGTTATTGAGATGAACAAGCGTATCGGCGCCGAGAGCGTTTATTTAACGCATCTGCCGCCATCAATGGATTACGAGACGCTGGAAAAAGAACTACCTGAGGGCTTTCATATGGCCTGGGACGGCCTGTGTCTGAAGACCGCTATTAAATAGCTCTTCTTGGATATTATCTATTAATTGTCATAATATATATTATCACATCTTTAGGTATGGGATTGTATCTTCCCCCCTTCTTTTATAGATTTCAATCAATGCGATATTATCAGGTTCTTATCAGTGCGGAAACGCAGGAAAACGCCCATAAAATTCTGGACGCCCTTCTTCCTGAGAAGCTGGTCTTTGGCGGGCCGATCTGGGACGCTCCGGCAAAATTCTGGTGGAAAGATGAAATCGTGGAGATGAATTACGCCTTTATCTATACCTATACCCGCGAAGACCTGAAACAGCGTGTGATTGAAAAAACAAACGAAGTGACGTCTGAAGACATTCCGATGATTTCCTTTACTCCTCTGGATGCGAATGATGCGCTGATCTCCCTGCTGGAAAGCACATTCGAGGCCTAAAATTATTCTTCCCGCACAAACAGGCAGTTCCGGGTGGATTTGGTGTCAAAACTGTCTGTTTTATCGACAAGGCCGAAAGATGTGATTTTATCTCTCAATTCTCCTTGACGGTTTTCATCACCCTCAACCTCGATCAGCAACGTTTTAATGCCGGAAAAGGTTTTTTCTGCGCCGTCCAGGATTTTGGCCTCGATCCCGTCCACATCGAGCTTCACGTGCTCCGGCGGCTGGATTTTGGCAAAATCAATAAAATCATCGACGCTGTAGCTCATAATCCCCTGCTCGAACGCGGCGCTAAACTCCCCGAACTGATTGGCGGACTCGCCGACCGTGTTAAAGACATTGCCCGCATGCAGGTCTTTAATATAAAGCCGCTCAACGCCCGAGACGTCCGATAAGCCGATACAGTAAGCCTGGACGTTGCCGCTGAGCCCGTTCAGATGAATTTGCTGGTTGAGAATGCTGTAATTCATTGCGCTTGGCTCAAAGGCGCTGACCTGCGCGCCCGTCATGCCGGCATAGACGGTATAGAGCCCGACATTGGCGCCGATATCCCAGAACCGGCTGCCTTTTGTCACATAACGGTCGATCCATTCCAGCGTTTCCGGCTCATCCACCGTAAAATTCTTGACCATGGTCGGCAGGTTCGGCCCCGTCCGGGTCATAAATTTTACCCTGTGCCCGCCAACCTCAAAGACCTCAATTCCGTTATTCTGCAGCCGGTCGACCATCAGAGAGATGGACCGGTTGCGGTTACGCGTACCTGTAAAGCCCAGGCTGGTTTCAACGCAGCCGGCGAGAATTTTCGAGATCGTTTTGCTCATATCGAAAAATGGCCTATAACTGTTTAAACTTTAAGCCCTCTTATATACCGATGAAACAGGACAATTTGAAGTCTAAACACGCCCCTGATCCTCTTCTTGAACGCCTGCTCCGGGTAATAGCCGCCCTGCGTAACCCCGATGGCGGCACTCTGTCCGGCGTGACAAAGGGCCTACCCGCCCTGCTTCAGGCTATACAACTTCAGGAAAAGGCTGCTCAAACCGGGTTTGAATGGCCGGACCTGGCAAGTTGTCTGATCAAATTTGAAGAAGAGCTTGAGGAGTTAAAGGCCGCAAAAACGCCTGAAGAGATCGAAGATGAGCTTGGCGATGTTCTGTTCTGCATTGTGAATTATGCACGGATGCAGGGGATCAACCCTGAAGAAGCGCTCTATAAAGCCAATGAGAAGTTTACCCGGCGTTTTGAAGGCATGGAAAAGCAGTGCACTGAAAATAATCAAAAACTATCTGACTTATCCCTGGACGAGATGCTGGACCTCTGGCGGCAACAAAAGGCCGTGTAGGCGTTGCCACAAAATTTTATCCGGCGCGTTGATAATCCCGCTTTGCTCGTTTTCCGGGCGGTGTACTTCTCCACTCCATGACCGGCTGTAACCCCCCGCTTCCTGATAAAGAAGAAGGCCGGGAAGATGATCCCAGGGCTTCATCCGCTTATAAAAAGAAAAATCTCTTTCCCCTTCCACGAGGCCCAGATATTCATGTGCGCAGCATTGCAGCGCGCTGGCTTCTTTAAATTCTTTAAGAAGGGGGC
>JANQIB010000023.1 GCA_028282385.1 Alphaproteobacteria bacterium | reverse complement strand
CAAGCAGCCCGTCATCGCCCGCCGCCCAGCCGGTTGCTTCGGCCATGCCATCCTGATCTAAATCCCAATAAACAGCTGAACTGCTATTCAAAGAGATTAATTCTATGCCATCTCCATCTAAATCTAATATGAGTGGAGACACCTCATTCCGTGCGGTATCAATAAGAGGCAGGACATTATTTACAAGCCAGTCGGGAAGGATATTCAGACCGATATTGAACAGATCTGCACTATCAAGGGAAAGAAGAGACTTTTGTGTCAGATTACCTTGGTAATCAACGACAAGATCACTCACACCAGGACCGTCTGACGCAAAATGATCTTCCGAAACACCGATAAATTTATTGGTTGCCTGATTGTAAAAATAAAGATCATCCGAAATCTGCACCAGTTTTAGATCATTCGGATCAACACCTTCAAAGACAAGTGTATTTGAACTTGCCGCATCGCCATCATTGCGAATGAAAATTCGTGCCCCTTGCTCAATATAAAATGTATCATTTCCTGTATTGTCACTCACGACGGTCATATCAAATAGACCGCCATTTGAGTCTTCATGTATATCAAAAGAGTCATCTCCAGCTCCGTCCAATATTCCCATATGACCTGGAAATTGAGATGTTTTCAAACGGCTTCACGCTCTTTTCCCTCGATCCGCAAAGCATTTTTATAATCACTTTTTCATACATAAAAGCAAGAATATACAACCATAGTGGTTTTCCAAAATCAACTATAACTGTAAAGAAGGTGCGAAAATGGCAAAGCATTTATTTGATAGGTACCTGGCACTTGGATGCGTTGCGAAACTAAAACAAGAACTGGATGCGAAAGGCATAGTTAGTGGAGTTCGTATATCAACACGCGGCAACAAATTAGGTGGCAAGGCATGATGGCACGCCTACCAGTTCATGATATTGAACAGACTGTAAGCAATGCACTCAAGAATGAAATTATACAGATATTAAAACTTGATATAATTGAGAATAAACAACTCATCAAATACATCACAGATAATTGTCCGCCTGCAAATCATCTCGTGCATGCATGTGTTACAGAAGTCGTGGTAGATAAAGACATTCTAAATATTGAAGCTTCTGCTATAAAACTTCGGAGTTTTTTAGAAGAACAGCTAAGCCTTGGCATACCTGTAAAGTCAGACGACACATGCGTTATAAATGTACTATTTACAACACGCTGAGGGTATAAAGGTGCAATCGTGATTACACCTGAGAATGAAGAACCAGATCCTCTCGACCTCCCGCCGCAGCAACTTAAAAATCTGGTGCGCGGTGTCATCTGGCGCGACGAGCATTTTGCAGGTATGTCGATGAAAGCCATTGCAGAACGTGAGGGTCTTTCCAAAGCTGGTGTTCAGAAAATTATTATGGGCAGCTTTGATACCCTGATGTCCCTGTAAAATTCCCTGATAAACAGGGAATTGTGGATCTCGAGACACTCAAAAATAGCCCGTAGAGAAAAGCACGCATTTTGGGTTAAAAATCTATATTCTCCGCGTTGACCAAGGGAGCCATACACAAAAAAACCCGCGAACTGCGGGGCGGACGGGACAAAATTCTCTGAGTGTCTCAAATTGCAGACTGAATGGTGGTGTACGTAGTCAGACCCTAACTTTTCTCTATATTTTCTCTTATCCACACGGCAAAATCTTGTTCTAATATCTTGCCAGCTGCTACATCTAGCATGGTTAGAACACAAGAAGCATCATCCGCGACTAGCTTAAATCCATTTAACGCAAGAAAAAGCTCCGTAACAACAAAAGCTGTCCGTTTGTTCCCATCATTAAACGGATGATTACTTGCTATTCCATAGCCATAACTCGCCGCCAAATCAGCTATGTCAGGTTTCTTCTTATAATTGCAAAGATTTTGTGGTCTTGCCAAGGCCGACTGCAACAACGAAACATCTCTCATTCCAGGCAAGCCTCCGTGCTCCGCAATCTGCTCATCATGGATAGCATGGACGATGGATTCCAGTATCCAGATGTAAGGCGTATTCACTTAGCCAGCTCTCTTAAAACATTCCGACGTTTTTTCATGATTTTACGAGCCTGCGCCATCTGCTCTCCAAAAGCGGGATCATAAGGCGTAATTCTATAGCCGGACTGAGCGTCCGTTACCCAAAGCGTATCACCTTTGTCCAGTTTAAGGCTGGCAATTAGTTCCTTAGGCAACACAACCCCGAGAGAATTACCGATTTTCGTAACTTTCAGTTCCATATTAACACCTCATTGTTATAACTTATGTTATAACAAAACGGGCCGAAAGTCAATAAACAATTGAAAAAACCAGGCCAGAGAATAGTTAGCGAAGACTACAAGGCAAAATGGTGGAGGTGGATGGATTCGAACCACCGTAGACGAAGTCGCCTGATTTACAGTCAGGTGCATTTGACCGCTCTGCCACACCTCCCCAAGGAAGTTGATATGTCCGGTTGACAGACACCGGAGATCAGTAGACGGTAAATAAAGATTTTTTACGCTCAAAGTCAAGTCTCATGCGCCATAAAAACAGAAAAAACCGTCCAAAATCAGAGGCAAACGCCCCAAAGGCCAAAAAGCTGAAAATCGATTTGTTCGGCGCGCATGCTGTGCAGGAAGCCTGGCGTAACCCGCAGCGCTTTATCCATGCACTTTATATTACCGAAAATGCGCTAAAGGATTTTGACCTGGCGCCGGATCTCAAACGCCCGGATCCGACCATCGTTCAAAAAGAAGAACTTGACCGCGCGCTGGCGCCCGGCACAGTCCATCAGGGCCTTGCCCTGTCCTGCCAGCCTTTGGAAGAAACCGGTGTCGAGGATCTGATCATTCGTTCATCCGCACACCCCAAATCCGTACTGTTGATTCTGGATCAAGTCACAGACCCGCATAATGTCGGCGCGATTTTACGCTCTGCCTGCGCGTTCGGTGCATCCGGCCTTATTATGCAACGCAAACACGCCCCCGAACCTAAAGGTATTCTCGCCAAAACCGCCTGCGGGGCAGTAGAACATGTGCCAATTGCCTATGAAACCAACCTGACGCGCACACTGGAAAAGCTGCAGGAGGCCGGGTTTACCGCCATCGGTCTCGATGAACGCGGTGATGAACAGGTCCTTGCAAAATCAGATCATGGCAAAATCGTTCTGGTTCTCGGCGCCGAAGGGCCGGGCCTGCGCCGGCTGGTCAAAGAACAGTGCGATATTCTCGCCCGCCTGCCAATGCACGGACCCATGCCGAGTATTAACGTCTCAAATGCCGGCGCTATTGCACTTTATGCACTAGCCGCTAAAGTCTAGCCCATGAGCAATTCCGATGAACTCTACCTGATTGACGGATCGGGTTATATCTTCCGAGCTTACTATGCGATGGCTTACAGTTCGCGCACACCGCTGACCAATCCGGAGGGTGTGCCGGTCGGTGCCGTTTACGGCTTTACTAATATGATGCTCAAGCTTTTGCGTGAACATCCGCATGCCTCCATTGCCGTGATTTTCGATGCTGCGCGCGCCAATTTCAGGAATGAGATTTACCCAGATTATAAGGCCAACCGCGATGAAACGCCCGAAGACCTGATCCCGCAATTCCCGATGGTGCGCGAAGCCACTGAAGCGTTCGGCCTGCCTGCCGTCGAGTTGGAAGGCTATGAAGCGGACGACTTAATTGCAACCTACGCCAGCCAGGCTGCAGCCAAAGGCATGAAAGTCAAAATTGTCTCGTCCGATAAAGATCTGATGCAACTGGTCAATGACAACGTGCATATGCTCGATCCGATGAAAAACATAGTGATCGACGAAGCGGGCGTTGTCGAAAAATTCGGCGTGACGCCCGACAAGGTGATTGATGTACAATCTCTGGCTGGAGATTCTACCGATAACGTGCCCGGTGTGCCGGGCATTGGCGTGAAAACAGCCGCGCAGCTCATTAATGAGTATGGTTCACTGGAAGGATTGCTGTCTAATCTCGATCAGATCAAACAGCCCAAACGCCGCGAAAAGCTGGAAGAAAATACCGAAATGGCGCGCATCTCACAAAAACTTGTGGCGCTGGCCACTGATGCGCCTGTTCCAACTCCGCTCGAAACATTTGCAAAACACGATCCGGATCTCCCTCACCTGAAAGCATTTTTGCAAAAACAGGGATTTAAATCCCTGCTCACGCGACTGGGTGAATCCTCAGATGTCATTCTGAGCGATAGCGAAGAATCTAAAGATTCTTCGGCTGCGCCTCAGGATGACAATCCTAAAATTGAAAATAACGAATACACACTCATCACGGACACCAAAACCTTAAAAGACTGGATCGCGCGCGCCCATGAAACGGGCCTTCTGGCGATTGATACAGAAACAACGCACCTGACACCGGCCATGGCGGACCTTGTCGGCATTTCACTATGCTGTGAAGCCGGAAAAGCGGCCTATATCCCACTCGGTCACCGGCAGGAAATGGACCTGCTTGGCGAAAGCAAAGACGATATTCAACAAATTAAAATGGAAGAAGCCATTAAACTTCTCAAACCACTTTTGGAAGAGAAAAGCGTTCTTAAGATCGGACAGAATATCAAATATGACTGGCAGGTTCTGGCGCGGCACGGCATCGAAATGACCCCGGTCGATGACACGATGCTGCTCTCTTACACGGTCGATGGGACAAGTCATTCGAATGCCATGGATGAGCTTTCCAAACAGTTTTTAGATCACGAACCGGTTAAATATGAAGAGGTTGCCGGCAAAGGAAAATCGCAAGTCACTTTTGACCTTGTGCCAGTCGAAAAAGCTTTGGATTATGCCGCCGAAGATGCGGACATCACGCTGCGCCTGCACCATGTCTTTAAACCGCGCGTACCGGCTGAAAAAATGACAGGCGTTTATGAGGACATTGAAAGACCTCTCATCCCTGTCATTGCCCGGATGGAGTTAAACGGTATTAAAACTGACCCGGCCATCCTCAAACGCATGAGCAATGATTTCGGCAAAAAACTCGCAGAGCTTGAAACCAAAATTCATAAAGAAGCGGGAACCGAATTTAATGTCGGCTCGCCCAAACAGATCGGTGAAATCCTGTTTGACCAGATGGGATTAGAGGGCGGCAAAAAAACCAAGACCGGCCAATGGTCCACAGATGTCAGCACACTGGAAAAACTGGCCGATGAAGATATTGAAATTGTTCAGGACATTCTTGACTGGCGCGGACTTTCAAAATTGAAAAGCACCTACACAGATGCCCTTCAGGAACAGATCAACCCGGCAACGGGGCGCGTTCATACGTCTTTTTCCATGGCAGGTACATCTACCGGGCGGCTGGCCTCTTCTGATCCAAACCTGCAAAATATCCCGATCCGCACCGAAGACGGGCGTAAAATCCGTGAGGCTTTTATTGCAGACGACGGACGCGTTCTTTTATCTGTAGATTACTCGCAGGTTGAGCTTCGCCTGACCGCAGAAATGGCAAATGTCAAAGCCCTGAAACAAGCTTTCCGCGATGATATCGACATTCACACCCACACAGCCGCGCAAGTGTTTGGCCTCAAAGAAAGTGAGGTCACACCGGAAATTCGCCGTCAGGCCAAGGCTGTGAATTTCGGTATTATTTACGGTATTTCCGGCTGGGGACTGGCCAAACAGCTTGGCTGCGATCCGGCCGATGCGAATGAATTTATCCGCAAATATCTCGATACATTTTCAGAAGTCCGTGATTTCATGGAAGACACCAAGGAATTTGCACGTAAACATGAATATGTTGAAACGCTTTTTGGCCGCAAATGTTTCACGCCCAATATCAATGCCAAAAACGGCGCGTGGCGGGCGGGCGCGGAACGCGCAGCCATTAACGCACCACTACAAGGCACCGCCGCCGACATCATGAAAAAAGCGATGATCCGCATTGACCACGCGCTTCCACAAAGTGGGCTTAAAGCTAAAATGCTCTTGCAAGTGCATGATGAGCTAATCTTCGAAGTGCCGGAAGATGAACTGGAAAAAACCACAGCGCTTGTCAAAGATCTCATGGAAAATGTCGTCGCTCTTGATGTGCCGCTCGTCGCCGATGCCGGCTCCGGGAAAAGCTGGGCCGAGGCGCATTAAGTAGGGAGAAGTTAGTAAGAAGGAGGGAGAAAAGTATTCTATTTCCGACTTATTTCTCCCTACTCCCTACTCCCTACTCCCTTCTCATAACTCCCCGCTCATCCCCGCCGCGAAAATCCGGCCCGTCCGCCGGTCCTGCGCAAGCACAGCAAAACCGCCAATATTCGGTGATGACGCGGTTGTCAGGCTGCGCACCTGCGAGCTCCCGTCCCACGGGCCGATATTATGTACGCTATGCATGACATTTGTATACGTCACACGCTGCCCTATATTCGACCCGCGTTTCATTGTTAATGTTTTCGGCGCGCGGAAAGAAACCAAAATTAAATCAAGATTTTTTGGTGCAGAAAGCACCGGCAAAGACAGACGATACTCATTTGCCTGCAAAAGCGTTAAACCGATCCGGCCGATCTTCTCACCGCGTGATTTTAAAATTGCAGCATTGACTTTATCCGGCTGAGAACCGATGGCATCATGGTGCCCGTTCAGAACCATTTGCGGCGTGTAATTGGTATTTACATTACTCATATAATCGATGTAACGGTCCTGACGGCGTTCACAAAAACTTTTGGCTAGGAAGCTTTCTTCCCCTGGGAAATAATCAACATGACAGGCCAGCGCAATAATACCGTCCTTGCTCGCCAGCTCTCCTAAAAACTCATCTGCCGGCGGGCAAAACCCGCAAAACTCGGAAGTAAACAGCTCGATCACAACAGGCGGCTGTCCTTGCTGCGCAAAGGCTTGCACAGGCAAAATCAGAATAGTGCAAAAAAGAAGAAAAAATCGATACATTGAGGGTAAAATAGAGCCTTTAGGCCTAAGCCTGTTCACGAAATTCTATAAATATTGTATAGAATTTAGACATGAGTGATCAAACTTTCCAGAGCAAAGATTCCTACCGTAAAGATTTTCCCGTCTCCTGGGATGAAATGCACCGTAATGCGCGGGCACTGGCCTGGCGCCTGCTCGGCAAAGGTCCGGGAGAAAATGGCAGTTGGGAAGGTGTGATTGCAATCACGCGCGGCGGCATGGTGCCGGCCTGCATTATGGCCCGCGAACTTGAAATCCTGCTGATCGAGACATTCTGCATTTCCAGCTATGACGTTAAAGACCAGTCGGAAACCAAAGTTCTGAAAATGCCGGGTCAGGCTCTTGAAAAAGACGGAGAAGGCTGGCTGGTCATTGACGACCTGGTGGATACGGGCACAACGTTCAAACTCGCGCGGGAACATCTCCCTAAAGCCCATTACGCCAGCCTGTATGCCAAACCCAAAGGCGCCGAGCAAACCGATACTTTTATCATGGAGGTCTCGCAGGATACCTGGATCCATTTCCCGTGGGATCTTGAAATCCAGTATGCAGAGCCGATGGCCCGGCGTGAGGATTAGACACTTATGGATCGTACAATCCAAATCGAAGAAGAAGAGCTACAGCATCCAATTGCTGCAATTCTATCTGAACCCGAACTGACCATTACATCCAATGGCAAAGGCGAGCGCTATATTGCCGTCATGGTGCACGGCTTCCCGTCAAACAGCAAAGCACATGGTGACTTTTTCGGTGAGTTGCAGCAAATCTTTGATGGCTATGCCATTCCGTCCTTACGGTTTGACTTTCACGGCTGCGGCAAAAGCGAAGGTCGCGTACGCGATTTTTGCCTGACAAGTGCAGGGAATGATTTAAAAACAATCCTGCGCTGGGTGCAAATTCAGGGATATCAAAAAATCCTTTTGATCGGTGAAGGCCTGGGTGCCTGGCTTGCGCTGGCTAATATGACCGAGGCCGTTAAAATGCTCCTGCTCTTCTGGCCGGTCATGGATCCCAAATCCTACGCCATCCATAATTTTCCGGTTGCAAATCCTCAGGAATTTGAAGATGAGGATGCCTATATGACATTTGACGATCTGAATATCGGTGTAAAATTTTTAAAAGAACTTCATGCGACCACTATTCCTGTCGTCCCGGAGCTGAATATTCCCGTTATGGTCCAGCACGGGGTCAAGGACGATATCGTCCCGATTGAACATCTCGACATTCTTAAAGAGCATATTGTTGCCCCCCGTCTTGACCTAACCAGCTATCAGGACGGACAGCATGGCCTGATAGATGAGCGCCACCGTAAAATGATCGAATTCCATATTGGCCAGTTCCTTGAAAGATATACAGGCAAATAAATTTATACCGTGACAAGGCGCAAGCGACGAAGCGTAGATAAAACCTACGTGAGGAGCGAAGTAACGCAGTCACGATATAAATTTAGAAGTCTGTACTTGATTTTCTCCTGAAAAACGGGCTATAACCGCCTCAATTCCAGTGACCAGTGCGAAAACGGCTGCCTCGGTTGCTTAAAAAATACTTTTATATCAAGGAGATAGAAATGCCGAAAATGAAAACCAAGAGCTCCGCGAAAAAGCGGTTCAAGGTGAGCCGTAAGGGCAAGGTTAAATCCGGAAGCGCCTTTACCTCTCACATGATGATGAACAAGCCCAAATCAATGAAACGTAAAGCCCGCCGGACAGGCACCCTGTCCAAAGCGGATGCCCGCATTGTTTTGCGCAATTTCCTCCCCTATGGACGGAAAGTGAAGAAATCTTCTACGGCGAAAGGAGATGAATAATGTCACGCGTTAAACATGGAAAAACGGGTCACGCCCGCCACCGCAAGGTTGTTAAAAAAGCCAAAGGCTATTACGGCCGCCGGAAAAACTGTTTCCGCACAGCGGTGCAGGCAGTCGAAAAGGCTGGTCAGTATGCCTATATCGGCCGTAAGCAAAAGAAACGCAATTTCCGTGCACTTTGGATCCAGCGCATTAATGCAGCTGCCCGCGCAAATGGTATGACGTACTCCGTCTTCATGAACGGTTTGAAAAAAGCCGGGATTGAACTGGACCGGAAAGTCCTGGCCGATATTGCCGCGCGCGATGAAGCCGCCTTTGCTGAAATCGCAAAAGCTGCCCAGGCCGCGCTGAAGTGACAGTTTGCTTAGCGAGCCTCAAGCGAGCTTAGCCAAACTGTCATCCCGAACATTTCCGATAAGGAAATGGAGGGATCTCCATCAACAAATGAGATTTCTCGGCGACGCCTCGAAATGACAAGAACAAAAAGCCCCTTTCCGGGGCTTTTTTATTGTTTTGGACATCCTTTCAAAGAACAGCTACCATTGCAGCTACTGGTTGAACTAACCCGGAGAATGACGATGCAGATCAAAGATATGGAAGCGTTTGGAAAAAATCAGGATGTCCTGTCGATGGATAAAACGACAACTGTGCTGGACGCGGCCAAAGAAATGGATCAACGCAATATCGGCTCGGTCATCGTGACTGAAGGCAAAATGCTGGCCGGCATTGTAACAGAACGTGACCTGCTCCGGCGTATTGTCGCCAAAAATATCGGTCCCGGTAACGTGACACTGGAAGATATTATGACCTCAAAGATCGAGGTCCTCACCCCGGATGATAAAGTGCTCGAAGCCATGCAGCTTATGGCGAATGGAAATTTCCGACATATGCCGATTGTCGGCGAATATGGTGAAGTTGTCAGTATGCTGTCTCAGCGTGACTTTCTTGATCTCCAAAAAGCTGCGAGTTAACACTCTCCGTCATTGCCCGACTTGTTCGGGCAATCCACCTGTCCGCCGTAGCCTGAGGCGAAGGCTGGATAGATTACCGGGACAGAGCCCGGTAATGACGGGAAAGAGATTAAAACACTTCAAAATTTCGTGTTTATTCGTGTGCATTCGTGGTTTAAACACACACCATGACCTACCTCGCTGTCTTCGACTGGAACGGAACGCTGTTTGACGATATGGCTGCCACCCATATCGGTACGAATGCCTCACTGGCATTTTTTGGCAAAGGTCCGATCACGCTGGAAGAAGAACAAGAAAAATTCACCTTCCCGCTCATTCACTTCTACGAAAAAATGGGGATTTCCGTTGATGAGTATCTCGAACATGCCGGTGAAGTTGGTGATTTGTTTTTAAAAACCTATGAACAGGAAAACGTCAAATGCGGTCTTGCCAAAGGGGCAACTGAAACACTGGACTGGCTGAGCAGTCACGGTATTGCCTGTAAAATTTTAAGCAATCACCGTGAAGAATTCCTGCAGGCCGATGTCGCGCGGTTTGAAATCGAGCATTACTTTGAAAGTATTTCAGGGAATCAAAATCCTTCCACTCTTGTCACTGGCCTGTCCAAGTTAAAGCGCTTGCAATCCTATATGGATGAAAATGGCTACACGCCCGAAAAGACCTTTATTATCGGTGATTCCCATGAAGAGCCGGATCTGGCCCGCAAACTCGGTATTTTGGGAATCTCAATTTCGGGTGGCCTGCTCTCGCCTGCACGGCTTGAACATTACAAAAAGGACTATGTAATCGACAGCCTCACAGAACTCCCCACCATTCTGGCCAGGGAATGGAATCTTGCACTTTAGGCGCAGGGCCGCTAAAACCCTTATGAGATGACGGATATGAGCAATATGAATGATTTAAAAGCAGAACTGATTCAGATGGTTGAAGCCGCAAATGACCTCAGCGCCCTGGAGGCTGCGCGCGTGGCCGCGCTGGGTAAAAAAGGCAAGATTACCGAGCAAATGAAAACTCTTGGTAAAATGGAGCCTGAGGCCCGTAAAGAAGCGGGCGCCGCGCTGAACCTGCTCAAAGATGAAATTGCTGCGCTGATTGACAGGCAGGAACGCGCTTTGAAAAAACAGGCCATGGATGAGCGCCTTGCGACGGAAAAAGCCGATGTCACCCTTTCTTCGCGCCCGGAAGGCAAAGGCTCGATCCACCCGATTTCCCAGACCATGGACGAACTGGTCAGCATTTTTGGATCGATGGGTTTCAAACTGGCTGAAGGGCCGGATATTGAAGATGACTGGCATAACTTTACCGCGCTGAACTTCCCGCCCGGCCACCCGGCGCGAGAGATGCACGACACATTCTATTTGCCGGATGATCCGGACGAACAAGGTGAAGCGGCGAAGAAACTTCTCCGTACCCATACCTCGACTGTGCAGATCCGCGCGATGCAGGAACAGGGTGTGCCGATCAAGGTGATTGTCATGGGCCGCACCTATCGCAGCGACTATGACATGACGCACACACCGATGT
>JANQIB010000106.1 GCA_028282385.1 Alphaproteobacteria bacterium | reverse complement strand
GATTCCCCCATGGACTATCTATGTGAAGACTGCCAACAAAAAAAGAAACGCAGCGATTTATTCAAGGCAATGGACAAGCTTGAAACCGAGATCATGTATTTGGAAGAGTTACGCGATATTATGCGGGATATGAGGATGAACCGGGAACCGCCAGCTTATCTCTATCATCGGGTGGCAGAACATATCACAGCGGTGCAGGAATGTTTTTCAGCAAGTCATGACATTGCGTTTGATAGAAACAGGGAATAGGTTTAGCCGGAGATAGAAGGTATAAAATCCACAAAATCAGTTGAAATAGGCCCCCCTCAAGGCTCATACTTATTCTATGAGTCAGGTAAAAAAAGCCATAGATATCCTCCGTGTCCGGCGACTTGAACTGCGTTTGAGCCAGGAAGAACTGGCGCTGCGTGCCGGCACATACAAAAACGCCATATACCTGCTTGAAAAAGGCAAGAAACAACTCTCCTTATCTCTATTCTTTGAATTATGTAAAATTCTTGACCTAAAACCATGGGATGTGCTGAAAAAAGCATCTGAAAAATGACTCTGTTCTCCGTCATTACGGTGACCAAAAACAACCTGCCCGGTTTACGCAAAACCTACGCCTCGATCCTCAAACAAAGCTGGATGGATTATGAATGGATTGTGCAAGATGGCCTGTCCAATGACGGCACGGCAGAGTTTATCAAAGAAAAAGGCGCTGATTATGAATGCACAAAAGATGGCGGCATTTATGATGCGATGAATAAAGCCATGGCCCGCGCGCGCGGAGATTACCTGATTTTCATGAATGCCGGCGACGCCTTTGCGGACAATAACGTCTTGGAACAAATTCAGGATCGTCTCGGCGAAAACACCTATGATTTTCTATATGGCGATGCGCTGGAAGGCGAGCACTACAAAACGGCGCGGCGCGCAGATAAAATCGGACAAGGTATGATCACCCATCACCAGGCAATGATTTATGCCCGCGAATCTATAGATGGTTTAAAATATAATACCGACTATCTGGTCGCTGCCGACTATGAGTTTACACTGCGCGCTTTACAAAAATCGGATGCAACTGCGCATCTGAATTTTCCTGTTTGCGCATACGAACCGGGCGGCGTGGCACAACAAAATGCCCTGCAGGGGCGCATCGAACAGTTTAAAATCCGCCGCGCTCTTGATTATAATGTTTTTGAAAATGCCTTTGTTTTTACAGGCCAGAGCGGACTGCATGCGCTGCGGACGATTTTTCCGAAGCTGTACTGGATGCTGAAAGCGCCGCGTTAATCATGCCGTAATAACGCGCGCGGGCAAGCGCAAAATCCAGCCCCGCAAACCCGTCCAGAAAACCAAGTTTGAAGAGATAGCTATAGAAAAAGGCAATCACGCCGCGCAATGGCAGGCGCCGAAAAAGGCGCTTTAACCGTTCCCGCTGCGGTGAAGGATCTGCAGGAAACCCGTTTCTTAAAACCATCCCGGCTTCCCAGCGCGCATAAAACTGGTGTTTTTCCAGCCAGTTTTGTTTATTCCCGCAAGCCTCATGTAAAAGCGGCGTTTGAATTTGTGCGACAGGCTCGTTTTCATAACCTTCTTTTAAAACAGGCTGGTAATGCATTTCAACTTCCCAGTCTCCCGTTAAATCAAGATCATCAGAAACCGGGAATTCCATTTTGGTTTTATCAAACAGGCAAAGCTTATTATTCATCATGCCGTGTTTTAAAATTTTGCCCTGCCAGACATAACGCCCGCGGACAAAATAACCGGCGGCTGTTAAATCAGTCTTCTGCAATTCTGTAACCAAACCAGGCGTGATGACTTCATCCGCATCGACAAGAAAAACCATTTTGTGTTTCGTCTGAATATGATCAAGCGACCATTGTTTCTTCTTCGGATAGGCCCCGTTCCATGTAAATTGCTCCACCCGTACGCCGTACTCTTTGGCAATTTGCGCGGTTCTATCCGTGCTTTCAGAATCAACAACAATCACTTCGTCAAAATCTTTGAGCGCGCCCAGGCAGCACGGCAAAGACGCTTCTTCGTTTTTTGTCAGGACAAGGACGGAAATGGGAAGTTTTTTATACACGATCCCCCTCTTTCGTCATTGCGAGGAGGCAACGCCGACGAAGCAATCCAGAATCGTGTCTGCCGCTCTGGATTGCTTCGCTACGCTCGCAATGACATATCTGCATTTTATTTCCTTTGTAAAACAGACCAGAGCGCATAGCCTAAAAACGCCCCAAGGAGAATCATCCCGGAAAAGAGATAACTCTTTTTCGGCCAGCTCGGACGCGGCCCGGCAGAGGGCGGTTCGACAATAATCGCGGCATAAGCTTCGTCCAGATTGGCCAGCATCTGGATATGTTCCTGCTGCATCAAAAGATTTGTGATGCCGCGGCGATGATCGGGATGTGCCGTCTTGGCCAGGGACTCCTGCAGATAATCAATCCGCGCCTGTGACTGACGGCGGCGGTCGCGGCGGATCAATTGATCAGAGACCAGGTGAATTTTGCGCAAAAGAGAAGCGGCAAATTCCGGGTCCGGATGTTCATAAGATAAGGCGCGCAGCGGCGTTGCACCAAGACGCGTGACATCCACGCGCTTTTGCAAATAGGCTGCAAGCTCTTCGGCGCTCCAGCTATCCGCTCCCTCTAACCAGCCGGAGTCTTTACGAATCCCGCCCAGCACGGCTTTATCTTTTAAAAGAATGGAGGCCACGGAGGCCCCGCGCACCGTATGGACAAAACGGTAAAAATCGGTTGAAACATTATCCGGCTCACTCGGCCGCCAGAAGGGCAGCGTTAAAGACCGGTCGGGTGACAAGGAGGAGGCGTAATCACCAAGCGCATACCCGTCTGCCGGGGCGACAATCATTTCGGCTTTATAGACCGGTGTGATCACAAAGATGTAAATCCCGGCTGCAAGCAAACCAAGCAATGCGCCCGCAAACACAAACAGGCGCGCCGCCCAGAAAGAGCGCAGCAAATCGCCGAGTGTTGGATCGTCGTCATACATCCTATGGTTATGGCAGGAGTTACGGGCGTATTCAAGCGCCGCAGGCAATATCTGTAAATAACCACCAAGGCACAAAGACACCAAGTTCTCTTGAATCGTCATTACCGGGCTTGTCCCGGTAATCTATATATTATCTATATTTTTTCTGGATTGCTGGAATAAATCCGGCAACGACGATATGGGGGAATGTGCTTCGTGTCTTGGTGTCTTCGTGGTTTATTTTTTAATGGCCGCTTTGCGGCGAAAATTATGCCGCTCTTTTAACCCAGGCCGCAATGGAGGCCTGGGGCGTTAAAACCTCACCGGCTTTCACGGCGCCATCTTGCAGCTGTGTCCATAACGAGCCATCTTGACGCAGCCTGAGGATAGCCTGCGCCAGCGCGGCGCTGTCACTGCCCTGAACCCAAAGACCAGCCCCATATTCTTTCAGGATTTTGTGGATCTCGGTTTCTTCCGGGCCGAGATAAATCACGGGGCGGCCGACGGCAAGCGCGCTGTAAAATTTGCACGGCACCAACAGGCCCGCCGTTTCATCGCGCATCGTGACAAGATGTACATCCGCCCCGCCCAGCGTTTCGCGCAAATGGGCAATCGGCTGATAGGGAATAAATTTGATATTGGTTAAACCACGCCGGTCGCGTTCCTTTGCAAGCTTCTCATGGCCAGGACTGTCGCCGACAAAGACCAGTTCAATTTCAGGATTAGATTTCAAAATTTCCGCTGCCTCCAGAATTGGCCGGACCGGATGAGCCCGGCCCAGATTGCCGGCATACATCACGCGGAATTTCGGGCTATCATCACGATGGACCGGGAAGTCCTGCGGTGGTGTATCCTGCATCATTAGAGCGTCATAGAGCTCTGGCGGCGGCCAATTCGGCACAACAGAGACGCGCGCGGTTTCCACGCCGCTATGGGTTAGGGTTTTGGCCATGCACCTGCCGGCAACGATGACGCGTGAACAGCTTTTCATCGCCCGGCGGGATTTTTTCTTTAAAGATTTTAAAATCCAGCCCGGCAATCTGAAGCTCAGTGCCGGGAATAAATCGGGATACAGATCATGGCACCAATGAATATGATCGCTGCCCTTAACCCGCGCGATGGTTTTTCCCGCCAGGACGAGCATCGGTGGATCGGACAGGGTGACCACAAGATCACGCCTTGCCAGTCTTAAGCCAGCCCACCAGAGCTTGAGCCAAACCCATAAATAGCCAGAACCCGGTTTTAATTGCGCCGATGCTTTCACCCGGCGGATCAGAACATTGTGATCTTTATCCTGGCCGGCCTCAGGGCCCGTGGTTAAAACCGTAACGGCCCAGCCTTCCGCCGCAAAAGCGCGCGCCAGATCACGCAAAACGCGGCCCGTTGCCCCATGAGAGGGCGGATAAACCCGGTTGATAAAAAGAACAGACGGCGCAGACATAACAACCTTAGAATGACACAAGCCACGCCGGGCTTTCAATCATTCTTGGCACGTTCTCCCCGGTCTGTCCCAAGGCTGTAAATCAGCAGCAAGACCAGACCAAAATCGAGAGATTTATGGGACGCATAAAGAAAATAAGGAATAACCAGCGCCCAGAATAAGGCCAGCGCCGGAATAATATCCCCGCGAAGGTAGATATTATGCAGCCGGCGCAGGGCGGAAACAAAAACCATCAATGCCAGGAGCAACATAACAAGACCGCCTTTTAAGAACACATAGCTGAGAAAACTATGGGTGAACGGCACGTCCATCATTCCAACCGCCGGGGAGTGATAGGTCGCGCCCCATCCCTGCCCGAAGAGAACGGACATCACAGATGGCTCTGCGCTTTGCAGGATGGCAGAAATTTCTTCCAGCCGGCTGTTGAACCCAACGGCAATGGTTTTTGCGCTTAACGCCTGAACCAATTCAGCGAAGACAGAAGAGAAGAAAAAGACTCCCGCTCCCAAAAATAAAACAAGAGGCACCAACCGAAGCGGTGCCTTTAAACCTGTATGGATTGTGAGAATAAGAACACTCAGAAAAACGGCACCAATTGTGGCGCGCTGAACGTCCAGGCTCATCGCCGCCAGGCAAAATAATGCTGCAGCCAGACAAACTGTCATTTTAAGAAAAGACGGACCGGAAAACGGACGCCGCAAATAATAAAAGCCGTACCCTGCCGCGCAGATTGCTGTGAATAAAAGAATGGGCGAGTTTGCCAGGTAAAACAGCTCTTCCTGCGCAGAAAGTATATCGTAATGCGGGCCGAGAACCCGCCCGGCAAATACAATTCCAAGCAGCCAGCAGAGAATTAAAAACATCTGCTCACGCGCCGATGTTTCTTCGATCAAGCTGCGGAAAAAGAGCGGCAGGCAAATAAACAAAAAGGGAATAATATCACGTATAATGAGCGCCGGATCATTCGCGCTTAAAAGCCCTGTAATCAGGACAATGCTTGCACCATAAAAGAACAAAAGCCGGAGCCAGCGACAGGACGGATCAGGCCGGTAAAATAAAAGTGGCACGGAAGACAAGCCAACCCCCAGCACGAGACCAATCCCGATCAGCGCCTCAACAGAAGATGGATTATCCGGCGTTGGCGAGCCAAACAGGGCATAAATCAAAATAGCCAGCGCAAAAAAGAAAAAACGGAGATCATGCCGGCGGGGGAAAATAATTCTCCCGTGCGTGTTAACAGCCTCAGACATTCAAAATATCCAGTGTCATTTTGATGCCGACAAAAACAAGATAAAGCGCAAAGACCCGCTTTAAAGCTTTGACAGAAAAGTAATGCGCCAGGCGCGCACCCAGCGGCGCAAAGAGAACACTGATTGGAATAATACACAGCGCCGCCACCATGTTCACATAGCCAAGGGATAAAGGCGGCAAATCGCTTGCATCAAGCCCAATCAGGATAAAACCGATTGTCCCGGGAATAGCAACCAGAATACCGATCGCCGCAGCGCATCCCACCGCCATGTGAACCGGTGTACCGTAAAGAGTCATAAAGGGTACATTAAGCATCCCGCCGCCAATTCCCATAATGGTCGAGATCGTTCCGTTAAAACTACCCACTAAAACCGGCCAGGGCATGGGCGGCATTTCCGTGCCGAGAGAAAACCGTTTCGTATCAACCAAAACCAAAGCCGCAACCAGAAAAATGCAGACCGCAAAAATAACCTGCAAGGCAAAGCCGCCAAGATAATCTGCCAGCAGGGTTCCAATCAAAACGCCGATCAAAATGCCTGCCCCGATTTTTTTCACAAGGTCGAATGAAAACGCGCCTTTTTTATGATGCGCGCGCGCTGCGGAGATACCGGTGGGAATGATAATCGCCAGCGATGTCCCGACGGACAGCAGCATCAACTGGTCTTCCGGATAGCCTAAGAATTTGAACACGTAGTACAGCCCCGGCACAAAAACCGTGCCGCCACCCACGCCCAACAGACCGGCGACAAACCCGCCGCCCATGCCAAGCACGATCATCAGCGGCACAAGACCAAGAAACTCACTTTGTAAGATTGTATCAAACATGGCAGAGAAACTGCGCGATTAAGTGCGCGCGGTCAAGAACACAAAATAAGAGGGTATTTGAGGATGTTTTTAGCGCACTGAATTAAAAAGACGTTCAGGCCTTTGGATTTTTTTCTCCTGGCGCTCTTTATAAAGAACGCGTTGCGCGGGCTGCTGACGCCTCATTGTGGCTGCTGACGCCCCGCTGCCCTGAAATCTGCTGCGGTAACTCTGGGTTTTATCTTCCCGGTTTTGATTTTGATCTTCACTCATATAAGCCAGATAAGCCTGCTGCGCCTCTTCTTCATTTCTGCGTGCGCGCTCTGCCTGCTGTGCCCGGAAGGCGTCTATTTCCTGATAACTGGAAAAAGAATTTGAGGTTGTATACGGGGTATAGCTTTGCTGATACCCGCCCAGATTAGAAGACCCTCTTACATTGTCGCGCCCTTCAACAATTTGCCTTAAAGACAGGGGCCGAATGCCGCCCGTATTATTATAAAGGGCCGTTCCGCCGCCGGATTGACTATTATAAAGCGGACGCTTTTCCTGGGCGCTTACATCCTGAATGCCGCACATAAAAGCCGCCAAAGCCGTAAAAACAAGTAGATAACGCATAAATAAAGGCCCCTTTACCTGATTCCCAGTATAGCAAATTTGGCAGGGAAAACCCAAATTCCAAAATCAGTGCTTTTTATCTGAAAAATCAGGGTTTTTAACCCTTCTTTAAGCTTTCAGGCGCATATTAATTTTGCAATTTCGTAAAATAAAATGCGATTATAACGAAGGCGTAAG
>JANQIB010000070.1 GCA_028282385.1 Alphaproteobacteria bacterium | reverse complement strand
TGGAACCCAGGAAAAAATATTCACGCTCGACCGCGCGGATGCCTATATTGGCGTCTTGATTGACGACCTGATTTCCCGCGGCGCGCCGGAGCCCTACCGGATGTTTACGTCCCGCGCGGAATACCGTTTGCGGCTGCGGGCCGATAATGCCGACCAGCGCCTGACCGATATCGGGATTGAGCTGGGCTGTGTTGGCGCTGAGCGGACCAGGATTTGGACAGAGAAAAAAACGGCCCTTGCTGCGGCCAAAACCCTTCTGACCGGGCAGCTTCAGGCGACGCCGAATGAGCTCGAAAAAGCCGGGATTGAGGTGAATAAAGACGGGCGCCGGCGCAGCGCATTTGATCTGCTGCGCTATCCGCAGATTGACTGGGACGGCCTGTCGCGCCTGTGGCCGGAGATGAAAGAGATCGCCCCGGCGATTCGTGAGCAGATGGAAATCGATGCCGGCTATGCCGGTTATATGGAGCGGCAGGAAGCCGATATTCTGGCCTTCCGCAAAGATGAGGCGCTCGCCCTGCCCGCCGACCTGGATTATACCGCCGTAGGCAGTTTATCGAATGAAGTGCGGCAAAAGCTGGAAGCGGCGCGGCCTGAAACACTTGGCGCGGCGGCGCGGATTCCGGGTGTCACGCCGGCGGCTGTGACCGCGCTTCTCCGCTATGTGAAGCGCAAGGCGGCCTAGATTTATGAACAGAATATCCCCAGAACATACACAAAATGTTCCACGTGGAACATTATCCACACTTCAGACCTATGAGGCGATGCTGAAAGACTGGCAAAGCCGGATGAATTTGGTGTCGAAAAATACGCTGGAAAATGCGTGGGACCGGCATTTTGAGGATTCGCTGCAGCTCCTGCCGCTTTTGCCGGAAGGGGCAAAAACACTATTCGATATTGGGAGTGGCGCCGGATTTCCCGGATTAGTGATTGCGATTTGCCGCCCCGATCTGGAGGTTCATTTAATCGAATCGACCGGGAAGAAATGTCATTTCCTGAAAAGCGTGGCAGAAGAGTGCGCCGCGAAAAACATAGTTATCCACAACCAGCGGATCGAAAATATGCACAAGAATGTTCCACGTGGAACATTAGACGTAACACCAGATGTGGTGACAGCGCGGGCCCTGGCGGCACTGGATCAATTATTGACATATTGCGAGGAATGGGCCAAGGCGAATCCGGCCCTGACCTTGATTTTCCCGAAAGGAAAACGCGCAGATGAAGAGCTGGAAACAGCACGTACGCGCTGGGATTTTGACCTTAAAACATACGATAGCATGACAGACAAAGAGGCTAAAATTCTTGTTATTCAGGGCCTCAGGAAACGAAGATAATCCCTTCAGGTGAATGGGTTTTTCTTGACTTTTTCCAGGTGCCCGCGGCATAGTGCGACAGTTCCATTTCAGCAAAAGCCGCGCCCCGTAAGGGATAACGTACGGGTAGACACAATTAGACATATAAGGGACAGGATAATTATGAACACTTCTCTACAAAAAGCGGCTTCTGCCAAAGCCGGGATTCAAACAAAAATCCCCCGTATTTTAGCAGTTGCCAACCAAAAAGGCGGTGTTGGGAAAACAACTACGTCTGTGAACCTGGCAACCGCTTTAAGCGCGATCGGCAAACGGGTGCTCCTGGTTGATCTCGATCCACAGGGCAATGCCAGCACGGGGCTGGGGATTCGCCGGGCGGGCCTGCGCACCAGTTCTTATGATGTGATTTTCTTTGAAGTTCCCGTCACCGAAGTCGCGCAGGAAACAAAAGTGCCGGGTCTTTATGTGCTGCCCTCCTCTATTCACCTGTCCGGCGCAGAAATTGAGCTGGTCAATGAATCGCGCCGCGAACACAGGCTGGAGTCAGCCCTGCGCACGGCGCTGCCCTATGACTATGTGATTATTGACTGCCCGCCTTCTCTAAGTCTTTTAACGCTTAATGCGCTGGTGGCGGCGGACGCGGTTGTTGTTCCGCTGCAATGTGAGTTTTATGCGCTGGAAGGTCTCTCGCACCTCAGCAAAACAATTGAGCGCGTGAAGCAAACTTATAATCCGCGTTTGGATCTGCACGGCGTGGCGCTCACCATGTATGACGGGCGTAATAAATTGTCCGCAATGGTCGCCGAAGATGTGCGCGCTTACTTCGGTGATAAGGTTTATAAGACCATTATTCCGCGCAATGTGCGTTTATCCGAAGCGCCTTCTCACGGCCTGCCGGCAATTATTTATGATATGCGGTGTTCCGGCGCGCAGGCTTATATTAAGCTTGCCAAGGAAATCTTAAGACGCGAAAAGACAATGGCGGGGGAAATAGTTGGCAACAAGCAACAAAATAATGTTATAAAGGCGGCGTGAAAAAAATGACACCGAAAACAAGAGGATTGGGGCGCGGCCTTAACGCGCTGTTTGAAGACGAAGAACAGGCCGAGCGTTTCAATGTGCCAACCGGAGAAGAGCCTGAAAGCGGTCCGGGCCGCAAGCTTGTGGCGATTGGTGATATTGTTCCAAACCAAAACCAGCCGCGGCAGTTTTTTGATGACGGCGCGATTAAAGAGCTGGCCGCCTCGATCCGCGAGCACGGGATTATCCAGCCGCTTCTTGTGCGCCCCTATGACGGGCATGAGGCCAAATATGAAATCGTTGCCGGGGAGCGCCGCTGGCGTGCCTCGCAGCTTGCGCAGCTCCATGAAGTGCCGGTTGTGATTCGTGAAATGGATGACGGCACGATGCTGCAAATTGCACTGATCGAAAATTTGCAGCGCGAAGATCTCAACCCGATTGAAGAGGCGCGCTGTTATGAGCGCCTGATGAGTGATTTTGGTCATAGCCAGGAAACACTGGCCGAGTCGGTCGGCAAGTCGCGTTCTTATATTGCCAATGTCACGCGGATTTTGAATTTGCCTGACAGTGTGCAGGTGATGATCGCCGAAGGCCAGCTCTCTGTCGGTCATGCGAAAGCATTGCTCGGGGCAAAAAACCCAAGCTTGCTGGCGCAGGAAATACTCAGTGAAAAACTCTCTGTGCGTGAAGCGGAAAAACGCGCCGCGCAGGATGTCGGCCGGGCCCCCAAAGGAAGTTCTTCAGCGCCGCCGGCGAAAGATCCGAATACCGCCGCGCTGGAAAACCAGATCTCCGAAGCTTTGGGATTAAAGGTCACACTTGATATGAAGACGGGTCATGCCGGTGCGGTGAAAATAGACTTTAGAAATCTCGACCAGCTTGATGATGTGCTGCAGCGCCTGACGCGTCCTTTAAACTAAGCCGAAGGCATTTAGGAAAAACCACCAAGACGCCAAGGCACCAAGTTGTTCTGTGCTGTTTTAAAGCATTTGAAATCTCTTGGTGTCTTTGTGCCTTGGTGGTTTATTTTTTAATGTAGCCGCGGCGCGGCGGTTTAAGCCGCTGCAGAAATAGCGAGGATCGCCTGCGAACAAAGTGTTTGTACAGGCGTACCGGTTTGTTTTGTCTGGGCCTCAAGATCGGCTAAACGCGAAAGAACGTTCCGGAGCTTGGGCTCCCCCCAGCGCGACATCTGCCCTTTGAAAGCCTGTTCATATTTAAAAAAGATCGGCGGTTGCAGGCTTTTGAGCGCGGCGTCGATCGGTGTGCCGCCCTGGATCTGAACCTTGGTGTAATGCAGGCGGCGGAAATGATTTTGCAGGCTGCGTAAAACCGCAACTTCAGCCATGCCATCCGCAATGAGTTTATCGAAGGCGGCAAGGGCTTTTGCGCTCTGGCCCGCACCGACGGCATAAATAAAATCATCGAGCGTGGCCACGCCGGCCTGTCCGCAGGCATTCTGAGCTTCTTCAAGAGTGACGGTACCTCCTGCCCCGCCCATATAAAGCATCAGCTTTTCAATTTCGCTGCGCGCGCGCAGCCGGTCGCCGGCAATATTCTGGGCAAGCCACGCACTGGCATCACCGTTAATCGCAAAGCCGCCTTCGCGCAGCATGTCGCGGATCAGGTTTGTTACGCCGCGTTCATCTTCGACGTAACAGGGAAGCGCGGCAGCATTTTTCGCTTTTTCGCAAAGCTGGCGCAAAGATGAACGCGGGCCGAGCTCACCTGCTTCAAGGATGACAAGATTTTCTGCACTTGGATCATCGAGATAATCTTTAACCACGGGCGTTAGTTTATCGCCCGCGCCGCTCACGCGGATCAGCCGCGCGCCGCCCATCATCGACATGGCGCGCGCTTCATCGGACAGGCGGGCATTGTCTTCGACAATTTGTTCGGTTGTTAAAACAGTCACGTTAAACGGGTCGGAAAGATCGGGGACAATTGTTTTGCCGATCAATGCGCTGCGTTCACGCATCAGCCCGTCATCCGGGCCATAGACCAGCACCACCCGCGCCTTCGGATCGGGATTTTTGACGAACGGGTCGATTTGTTTCCAGGTCAGTTTCATGATGAGTGATTAGCATAAAAAAAAACCGGGCTATGCGCCAGCCCGGTTTTTTGTCTCTTCTAATTATATTTTACACTCCCATGACGGATCGGGTCTATTATACTTCCATGCTAGAGGATCATCGCAAAGTGTTCTGGCTCTTTTTCCAGTTTTTTCAGAGTCTTGCATTTGCCTAATGCCGCAGTTCGGAATGGTGTCTTGCCGGTCTAAAACCCACTGTTCATCATGGCCCAAAACTATTTTTTCAATACATAAATCAGGCAGGCCGTGAGTTATTACCAAAACAGGTTCCCCAATAGATGCAACATCTCTTAGAAAACTACCTGCCTTTTCTACAATGTCCGCAATACTTTCCCCATCTTTAGGACGTGCATAATATTCGCCGTGTTGTGCCAGGTCCTGTTTATATTGTTGATAAGCTTCAGGTTGTGCAGCTTGTCGCTCTTCATCAGTAAACAAACCGTCAAAAACACCAAATTTTTGTTTATCCAAACGTGGATCTGCCTGACATGTTGCAATACAAATATCATGAGCATTTTCTAGAAAAGCCCTTGCCGTTTGTTCTGTTCTGTTTGATGTACTAAAAAAAACGTGAAGAGGCTGTTTATTCAAGTAATGTTTTATAACATGGGTACTTGCCGATGCCTGTGAAATTCCTTTTTTAGATAAAGGAATCTTGTGATCACCAATGGATTTGTAGGCGTTGATATCATCCTGACCAACAGACCGTCCATGACGCATAACGAATAAGTCGTTGAGCGCATTGAAACTCGAAGGGAGCTGTATTTCTGGTGTCATAATTGCAAGTGCCATTTCCTCTATCTCTCTTTTTTATAAATGGTCGGGAGAGAAAAGGCTTTCAGGCTAAAAAAGGCACAAAAAAAGCGCTTCACGGATCTCCCGCCGGGTCCAAAATTTTAGGGACCACAGCGGTTCGTGTGCGCTGCAGCGCTCTTTAGCTTTGGTCACGCGGTGCAAGCTGCCCCTTCAAATGCCGCGGCTCAGTGCCTGATGAAAGCAAAGAACGATATCAGATGTACGCCTGCCTGCCCGTTTTGTCAATGTATTTTTTATGGGAAACAATAAGTTGGGGGTGAGGCCGTATGTATTTGCATAAAACAATTGACTTTCCGGGCAAAATGGCTACTGTGCACCTTTACGTAAAGTTATAAGAGTTTTTGTGCGCAATGCGTTTATTTGTTTTTAGCATCACTGCTTTCCTTGCTGCCCTGTTTTTTGTGCCTTTCGCCCAGGCGGCGGAAAGCGCTTTCCTGCCGGCAAAGCCTGCACATATTGATCAGGCAACGCGGGTACCGCAATGGGAACGGATCATCGACAGCTATAACCGGAATGAATCGGCTTATGCGCGCTGCCTGGCCGCGCCGTCTTTGTGTCCGAGCGAGCGTTTAAAAGTCTGGTCCGAATTTATCAGCGCCATTCAGGACGAGCCGCAAAATATCCAGGCCGCCTATGTGAATGGCTGGTTCAACCGGATGCCTTACCGCGAAGATGACTGGATTTACGGCCGCGCTGATCACTGGGCGGATCTTGAACAGTTTTTACAATATTCAGGCGACTGCGAAGATTTTTCTGTGGCCAAATATATCACGCTGCGCGCACTTGGTTTTTCCATCGAGCAATTAAAAGTGACAATGGTCTATGATGTTTATAGTGGAACCGACCATGCTTTTCTGGTGGCCAGGATCGGCACGCAGGAATTCGTTCTTGATAACCGTGATGCGGCGATGGAGCCAGGTAAATTTGTTACCCGCTACCAACCTCACTATGCTTTTAATGAAAAAGAAGTGCTCTTCTATAAGCGTCCTGTGATGGCGTCTAAAATTCGGAAAGATTCGCCGGACGTTATGCCGGGGAACAGGTGACCGGATGCCCGGGGAAAGCCACATTTTTCAGGTGGGTAATTTTTTCCGAAGGTCTTTAAACGCCTTTGAATATGCCGGAAGATGTTCGTAAATCCGAAGGGCGGTTTCTTCTTCATATGTATGGGAGGTTAAATTACGGTCATCAATCATTTGAAGCCAGAGAGCTTCATCTTCAATCAGATCAAGCGCATATGCTTTTTGAAAAGACGCGCGGGGACTTTTTAACGCAAAGCCCTGTTTTGCAAGCTCGCCCTTAAGGGTTTTCCAGCAAAGTTCATAACAAAACTCAAAACGCTGAATGGCCCCGTCGATAGCAAGCGGGTTGCTTTCAGGACTTTCCTTCAGGGCTTCGTCAAAGCGTATGAGTGCTTCGGAAAATTGTTTCAAGCGGATTTCAAGGTCAGTTTTTCCGTTCATATAAAATCACCCTATCCCGGTCAATCTTTTCTTTTAAAGAAGCGTTGATATGATCGTAATCTATCAAGTCGATTTCCAAAAGACTAGGCGCTTTTTCCCGCACGGCCTCGCTCAGTCTGCTGAAGTCTTTTCCGCCGTTTGCGTTTTTTGACAAACAAACGGCCAGATCAATATCCGATTTCTCCTGATGATCGCCGCGCGCGCGCGATCCATATAAAAAAATTTTTTCAACGAAAGGAAATGTTTGCGCAATCCAGTTTGCTATTTTTTCTTCCGGCTTCATTCTTACTTCGCCTCCGCAATACGGAGAACGTTTGTTGTTCCGGACACGCCAAACGGCACCCCGGCGGTCATCACGATTTTATCGCCGCTGCCCGCATAGCCATTTTCTTTTGTCAGCCGCGCGGCGGCATCGACGGTTTCAGCAAAACTTGAGACATCGGTAATATGAATTGAGCGTACACCGTAGGAAAGCATCAGGCGGCGCGCCGTGCTTTCATTCTGGGTCAGGCAGATGAGCGGGACGGAAGGCCGCTGACGCGCGGTGCGCAGCGTCGTCGAGCCGCTCGTCGTGTAATTCACAATGCAGGCCGCGCCGATATCATGTGCAACATGGGTGGCGGACACTGTAATCGCATCAGACGGGTCGTTTTCCGTGTCCGGGTGATCGGACTTCATGATGCGGCGGTAAGCTTTATCGGCCTCCGTGCTCTGGCAAATCCGGTCCATGATGGAAACAGCCTCCACCGGGTAAGACCCGGTCGCGGTTTCGGCCGAAAGCATCACAGCGTCTGCGCCGTCATACACGGCGGTGGCAACATCGGACGCTTCCGCGCGGGTCGGGCGGGCATTATCAATCATTGATTCCAGCATCTGCGTGGCAACAATAACCGGCTTGCCGGCATGACGCACTTTGCGCACGATTTTCTTTTGCACGGCCGGGACATCTTCGGGCGGGAGTTCCACGCCAAGATCACCACGCGCAAGCATGATACCGTCAACATGTTCCAAAATGCCTTCAATTTTTTCCACCGCGCTGGGCTTTTCAATCTTGGCCATGAGCGCGGCGCGTCCATCTATAATTTTTTTAGTCTCCGCAACGTCTTCGGGTTTTTGGACAAAGCTTTGTGCAATCCAGTCCGCGCCCATTTCCAATGTTGCGTCTAAATCCGTGCGGTCTTTTTCGGTCAGCGCCGGGATCGGCAAAATCACACCGGGGACGTTAAAGCCTTTATTATTTGACAGGGCCGACCCGGCAATCACCTCAACATCTAAAAAATCTTTTCCTTTTTTGCGGACCTCGACATGGACTTTGCCGTCATCAAGTAAAATCGATGCGCCAATATCCAGCGCCTCCATAATTTCAGGATGAGGTAAACAGACACGGGATTCGTCACCTTCGCTTTCATCCAGATCAAACCGGATCTGCTGGCCGTGGGTGAGTGAAATTTTCCCGTCTTTAAATTGCCCAACGCGAAGTTTTGGTCCTTGCAAGTCGGCGAGAATGCCGATTGGCCGGCCGAATTCTTTTTCAATCCCGCGCGCCGTTTCGAGGTTTTTACGGTGCGCCTCATGGGTGCCGTGTGAAAAATTCATCCGGAACACATCGACGCCGGTTTCAAAGAGTTTACGCATCATCTCCGGATCGCCCGAAGCAGGCCCCAGCGTGGCAACGATCTTGGTCTGGCGGTACCGGCGGATGGATGAAGTCATAGGCGGGAGGGTCCTCTCATTTTGTTCGGTTTAATTTAAACCACAAATGAATCCGGATAAACACGGATTTTAAACAGCCTGCGAATCACCTGTGACTCCTCGGAAACTAAGGGATAGAAAAGCGAATCGGTTCCTGTTTTGGGTTGCCCTGTGTAGAACGGAAGAAGAACCTGCGGCATATATGGGAATAACTGTTCCCAGGGGCGGCGAAAAACTATATTTTGTGTTGCGATAACTTTGAAATGAACTTTCGTTTTTTACACGCCCGGCGCGAATAACTCTTTGGGCGGCAATGCAGATGTATGTGAAAAATGAAGGTTTTTGAGGGCGTTACGAAAGGAAATCAGAGGCAGAAAAAGCCGTGAGACAGCCCGTGGAAAAGTTCGTTTTTGACTAGACAGCCCCACGAGATATAGTATGATCTTAGAACGATAACCGCTAGGGGTTGTGGGTCAGGGTTTCTTCTTCCACAACTTCTTCCACAGATTTATTAACTTTTTCACAACTTGCTAAAGGGAGCATGGGGAATGTTTGACTACGCGCAAATTGAGGGCGGCAACCGGGTTCAGATCAACCGGTCCCGCGATGAAAACCTCACAAAATTCGGGATTGAAACACTTTACGACCGTTATTTACTTCCCGAAGAAGCGCCCCAGGATCTTTTTGCCCGTGTGGCGCTTTATTATGGTGATGATTCCGCCCATGCGCAGCGTCTTTATGATTATATTTCAAAGCTTTGGTTTATGCCGGCGACACCTGTCCTGTCCAATGGCGGCACCAGCCGGGGTCTGCCGATCTCCTGCTTCCTGAATGAAACCGAGGATAGCCTCGATGACATCGTGTCCCTTTGGAATGAAAATGTCTGGCTGGCCTCTTTGGGCGGCGGGATTGGATCCTACTGGGGCAATGTCCGCTCGATCGGGGAAAAAGTCGGCCGGAACGGTAAAACGTCGGGAATTGTCCCGTTCATCCGCGTGATGGATTCGTTGACGCTGGCGATTTCGCAAGGGTCCTTACGCCGTGGATCTGCTGCGATTTATCTGCCGATCCACCACCCGGAAATTGAAGAATTTATCGAGATTCGCCGTCCAACCGGCGGAGATCCGAACCGCAAAGCGCTGAACCTGCATCACGGCGTTCTGGTGACCAATAAATTTATGCAGGCTGTTGAGAATGATGAAGAATGGGCACTGAAATCGCCGAAGGATAATTCAGTTGTGGCGAAAGTCTCTGCGCGTGATCTGTGGATCCGTTTGCTGACCGCCCGAATCGAAACTGGCGAGCCTTACATCATCTATATCGATCATGTGAATGACCGGATTCCCGATCACCACAAAATGGCCGGCCTGAATGTGAAAATGTCTAACCTGTGTTCAGAGATTACCCTGCCGACCGGCCGGGATCATATGGGCAATGACCGCACGGCGGTGTGCTGCCTGTCTTCACTGAACCTTGAAACATTTGATGAATGGCAAGACCATCCGACCTTTATCGAAGATGTCATGCGCTTTTTGGATAATGTGCTCTCCGACTTTATTGAGAAAGCGCCCGATTCGATGAAACGTGCCAAATATGCCGCAATGCGTGAGCGCTCTGTCGGTCTGGGCGTGATGGGTTTCCACTCCTTCCTGCAATCCAAAAATATTCCAATGGAAGGTGTCATGGCCAAGGTCTGGAACCGCCGGATGTTTCAGCATATTAAACGCGGCGTTGATGATGCGTCTGTCAAACTGGCTGAAGAGCGCGGCGCATGCCCGGATGCAGCGGACTATGGGATCATGGAGCGTTTCTCTAATAAGATGGCGATTGCGCCGACCGCGTCGATCTCGATTATTTGCGGCGGCGCGTCCCCGGGGATTGAACCGAATGCGGCCAATGCTTATACGCATAAAACGCTCTCCGGTTCTTTTGAGGTGCGCAATAAATATCTTGAACGGCTGCTCGAAGAAAAAGGTAAGAATGATGATGATACCTGGTCGTCGATCTTTACCAATGAAGGCTCCGTCCAGCATCTGGATTTCCTCAGCGCCGAAGAAAAAGATGTCTTTAAGACAGCCTTTGAACTGGACCAGCGCTGGCTGATCGAACATGCGGCGGACCGTACGCCGTTTGTCTGCCAGGCGCAGAGCCTGAATGTGTTCCTGCCGGCCAACGTGCATAAGCGCGACCTGCACCAGATTCACTGGGAAGCCTGGAAGAAAGGTGTGAAGTCGCTCTATTACTGCCGCTCCAAATCAATCCAGCGCGCGGAAAGTAACGCGTCGTGGATCCGCAGCCGCGAAAGCCAGGGCCGTGAACCGGAGTTGCCGGAGCAGGAAGAGAATAAATACGAAGAGTGTTTGGCGTGTCAGTAAAAGTTTAAAGTTGGCTAAGTACATATAAAAAGGCCGCCTTCAAGGCGGTCTTTTTAATTGAGATTAAAATTTATCGCGCGTTCTTAAATCGGCAAAATCGAAAGTCACAACGGCGATCCAGAAAAATAGCAGGGCGCTTCTGAAGACGATAACATTCCCGACCATGACGACGAGCAAAACATCCAGTGTCACAAACAACATCCCGATCACCAACATAGAGAAAAAGGTTGTAATGTGTCCCCAAAACAGGGCGCTAGAGGTTTCAGAGTTTTTATAACTAAAAATGAAATTCGATGTGATTGGCGCGATCACAATCAAGCCGACAAACAAAAGAAGAGTATCTAGTTTTTCTGCCGGCATTAAGGCGACTTCTTTGACCGTTAGAAAATAAAACGGAACTAATAACGCATGGACCAATAGGTTTTTTATAACCACATGCTTCGTATGAGATTTTGAATCGACGGGTTGTTTTGTAATTTTAAAGTCTCCTTTTTTGTAAATTGTATCAGTTTTGGATAGGTATAACTAAACCAAAAATACAATCCTAATGCCGCTTAAAATACAGCACAATCTGTTGTTCGATCTGGCGGGCGAGGTCATCGAGAGAGGCTTCGAGGACATCCTGCTCGGCGACGCGGGTTGTGAACTGGGATCCAAGCACATCATAAGAAGATGAGGCTTTGACGGCGCGCTGCAAAACAACCTCGCTGGTGCGCTTATCAATTAAAGTCATCGAGGTTTTAACGGTTAGCTGACGGCGCGTGGCTTCGGAATCAACCGTGATGTCAAAATCATACGTGCTCTGGCCGATCTTACCGATGGAGAGCGTGTAAACGGGCGCTTCCGGATAGCCGCGCGAATAAAACCGGTCAATCAGCGCGTTGCGCAAGTAAACACCTTCGGCATCGCGGATTGCGTTAATCTCAATCCGGTTGAGCCCGGCGCGCACCGACTGAAAAGACGGGGTGGAGATGGGGACAGAGGCGCCGATCCCAATTTCGCTGCTGCCATTTGACCCGACCGAGCCGCCATACATCGGCTCCCAGCCACAAGATGCAAGATGCAAGATGCAAGTTGCAAGAAATAAGAAGAGACAAATATCTTGTAACTTGAACCTTGAATCTTGCAACTTCCTACCCCGCAACGACATTGACGATCCTTCCAGGCACGACGATGACTTTTTTCACGCCGCCGCCGCCGATGGCTTTTTGCACGTTGGGATCCGCGAGCGCGAGCTCTTCAGCTTCTTCTTTAGACGCGTTAGGAGAAAGCGTAATGGTCGCACGGACCTTCCCGTTGACCTGAACGCCGATTGTCACTGTGTCATTTTCAAGCAGGCTTTCATCAGTCTCCGGCCAGTTCGTATCGGCCAATATTTGGTCATGACCAAGCTCTGCCCAAAGCTCTTCGGCCAGATGCGGCACCATTGGATTAATCAGAACCACGAGCGCTTCCCAGGCCTCACGCAGCGCATAGGCATCACTGTCATCTTTTGGATCAAAAGAAACCATGTCATTGGACAGCTCGCGGATTTTGGCGACAGCCTTATTCATATGAAAGTCTTCGATTTCCCTGCCGACCGCATCAATCGTCTGATGGACAGTGCGGCGGAGCTTGCTGCCCTCATCGGAAAAGGCAGAGGGCGCAGGCGCATCTTTGGCCGCGAGCTTATCTTTGATCTCCATTAAGGAGCGGTGCAGTTTGTTGATATATTTCCACGCGCCTTCGATTCCGGCTTCGGACCATTCCAGGTCGCGGTCGGGCGGGGAATCAGACAGGATAAAGAGCCGCGCCGCATCTGCGCCGTACGTGTCGATAATATCCTGCGGGTCGATGACATTCTTTTTGGATTTGGACATTTTAACGACTGCGCCCTGTGTCACGGGCTTGCCGCCGTCAATTGTCACCCAATTGCCGTCTTTTTGTTCAACATCTACCGGGAACAGCCAGTTGCCATCCTCATCGGCGAAGGTCGTGTGCGTGACCATGCCTTGTGTAAACAGCCCGTCAAACGGCTCATCCGTCACGGCATAGCCGCAGGCTTTGAGCGCGCGGGTAAAGAACCGGGAATAAAGCAGGTGCAATACCGCATGCTCGACCCCACCAATATATTGGTCGACGGCCATCCAGTATTTAGAGGCTTCATCACTAAAGCCGCGCTCCGTGTTGTTCGGGTCGAGATAGCGCAGGAAATACCAGCTCGATTCAAAGAAGGTGTCACAGGTGTCGGTTTCACGAATGGCCGGCTCGCCCGTTTCGGGACAGGTTGTGTATTTCCAGGTTGGGTGACGGTCGAGCGGATTGCCCGGCGCATCATAATCAATATCTTCAGGCAGTTCGACCGGAAGCTGATCTTCAGGGACAGGAATGCAGGCCCCGTCGCTTTCGCGGTAGACAAAGGGGATCGGGCAGCCCCAGTAACGTTGGCGGGAAACGCCCCAGTCGCGCAGGCGGAATTTCGTGACACCTTGCCCGGCGCCAAGTTCTTCAAGCTTTTTGATCGCGGCGGCAATGGCCTCTTCACTTGTCAGACCATCGAGGAAGTCAGAATTGATCATTTTTCCCGGCCCGACATAGGGCAGCTCTTCTTCACCGTGCTCAACAACCGGCAAAATATCGAGCCCGTATTTTGTGGCAAAGGCAAAGTCCCGCTCATCATGCGCGGGGCAGCCGAAAATCGCGCCGGTCCCGTAATCCATCAGGATGAAATTGGCGAGGTAGACGGGAAGTTCGCGTCCTTCAATAAAGGGGTGCGCCACTTTATGGCCGGTATCAAAGCCGAGCTTGTCGGCCTTTTCGATGGCTTCTTCGGACGTGCCGGTGGACTGGCATTTCTGAATGAAATCATCAAAGCCGTCTTTGTCCCCGGCCAATTGCTTTGCCAGCGGGTGATCGGCGGCGAGTGCGACAAAGCTTGCGCCAAAAAGCGTATCGGGACGGGTGGTGTAAACTTCAACTGTCAAGGGTTTGTCATTCTGAGGCGAAGCCGAAGAATCTTCTTGCGGTTTTTGAGATCCTTCGCTGCGCTCAGGATGACAGGAAGGAGATGTTGTGAAATTAAAGGTAAATTGCGCGCCCTGCGATTTGCCAATCCAGTTGCGCTGCATCGTGCGGACCTTATCCGGCCAGCGCTCAAGACCATCAATTGCTTCTAAAAGTTCATCGGCATAGTCTGTGATTTTGAAAAACCACTGGTTGAGTTTGCGGCGTTCCACCGGCGCGCCGGTGCGCCAGCCCTTGCCGTCGACAACCTGTTCATTGGCGAGCACGGTATTATCAACCGGGTCCCAGTTGACGACGGATTCTTTGCGGTAGGCGAGTCCCTTTTTATAGAACTCGATAAACATTTTTTGTTCGTGTTTGTAGTAATCAGGATCGCAGGTGGCGACTTCGCGGGACCAGTCAATCGCAAGGCCCATCGTCAGAAGCTGCGCTTTCATCTGCGCAATATTCTCATAGGTCCAGCTTTTCGGCAGCGTGTTGCGTTCCATCGCCGCGTTTTCTGCCGGCAGGCCAAGTGCATCCCAGCCCATCGGGTTCAGGACATTATAACCCTGGGCCTTGCGGTAACGCGCCACCACATCGGATAATGTGTAATTGCGCACATGGCCGACATGAATGCGGCCCGACGGGTAAGGCAGCATCGCCAGCACATAATATTTCTCTTTGGAGGGATCTTCCGTGACCTCAAAGGATTTGCGCTCGTCCCAGACCTTCTGCCACTTCGCTTCCGTGTCTTTAATATTATATCTCGTATTTTCGCTCATCCGGGTGTTTTAGCGGGATGAACGCTGTCCGCCAAGAAAAATCTTGCCTAATCGTCGTTAAGGTCTGCCACGCGAAGCTGCCGGGCGCGGGTCAGGATCGCATCTTCCATTTTGCGCGTCGTGTCTTCCGCGACATTTGTATCAACCCAGCGACTGCCCGATTTTTTCTGGCGGAAGGCTTTGACCTTAACGCCGCTTGACCGAAGCTGGCGGTCGAGAATAAAGACATTCACCTTAAAGCGCTCATTCGGCTTTTCTTCCGGGGAATACCAGTCGGTGATAATCACCCCGCCAAACGGATCCGCGCTGGCCAGCGGCATGAAGGAGACCGTATCGAGCGAGGCGCGCCACAGGAAGGAGTTC
>JANQIB010000080.1 GCA_028282385.1 Alphaproteobacteria bacterium | reverse complement strand
AGTTTTAACCTTGCGGCCGTACTCCCCAGGCGGTGTGCTTAAAACTTTCGCTCCGTCACCAAACCTCAAGGGCCTGACAACTAGCACACATCGTTTACGGCGTGGACTACCAGGGTATCTAATCCTGTTTGCTCCCCACGCTTTCGTATCTCAGCGTCAATACCCGTCCAGTCAGGCGCCTACGCCACTGGTGTTCCTCCGAATATCTGCGAATTTCACCTCTACACTCGGAATTCCGCTGGCCCCTCCGGGACTCTAGACTGGGAGTTTCAAAAGCAGTTCCGGGGTTGAGCCCCGGGATTTCACTTCTGACTTCCCAATCCGCCTGCATACGCTTTACGCCCAGTGATTCCGAACAACGCTCGCCCCATTCGTATTACCGCGGCTGCTGGCACGAATTTAGCCGGGGCTTCTTCTGATGTTACCGTCATTATCTTCGCATCTGAAAGAGCTTTACAACCCTAAGGCCGTCTTCACTCACGCGGCATGGCTGCGTCAGGGTTTCCCCCATTGCGCAATATCCCTCACTGCTGCCTCCCGTAGGAGTCTGGACCGTGTCTCAGTTCCAGTGTGGCTGATCATCCTCTAAGACCAGCTATTGATCGTCGACTTGGTGAGCTTTTACCTCACCAACAATCTAATCAAACGCGGGCTAATCCTTCAGCGATAAATCTTTGGACCGGAGTCATTATGCGGTATTAGCGTCCGTTTCCAGACGTTGTTCCGCACTGAAGGGTATATTCCCACGCGTTACGCACCCGTGCGCCACTCACCTAAAAGGTTCGTTCGACTTGCATGTGTTAGGCCTGCCGCCAGCGTTCGTTCTGAGCCAGGATCAAACTCTCAAGTTTGATTCCATCTCAAATCACTATCTTCAAAAAAATTGATAAGCGTCCTAAAACACTTATCAAGATCGAAAAAAGTGCGATCGAGAAGTGCAAAGGACCTGCTTAGCGTCACATAACTATTGTGATAGATACGCGATGCAAATCCGCCGTCGCTAAAGCTATGGCGGACATAGCAGGTCTTAAATATATGTCTGTCAAAGACAGACTTTAAAAATGTGTTCAACACACGATAAGCACTGCTGCCTGCGTATCTTTTCTTTCCTATTCACGATGTTCAAGAACCGTATTTTTGCGCGCGGAGAAGTATCAAAAGCGAACCTGATCCGCAAGCAAAAAAACCGGGTTTCCCCGAAAAATTTTAGTGATGGCTTTTTATACTGATTTCGCAGCACACCGTCAACTTTATCCCGTTTCCCGTAATCTTCCGATTCGCCCTCGAAAAGGCAGGTAGTCCGGCATAAGAAAACGCGGCCGCAGCCGCGCTGTGAGGGGGGTTATATAACTATTAACGCCCCCCTGTAAAGAGGTTTTTTAAGATTTTTTAACTTTTTTTCAGATCACACTTTTTTCACGGATTACCTGTAACGGATGCTGGCTCTTTCGGCAGTGGCCCATCACCTCGCCTACCTTGGTTTCCGCCACTTCAAACGTATAAACGCCGGCAACCGCACGCCCTTTTGTGTGCACTTCTATCGTGATGGATTTCGCTTCCGGACGCTTCTTATTGAAAAAGTTTTCAAGCAACTGGGTAACAAACTCCATCGGCGTATAGTCATCATTGAGTATGACAACGTTGTACATATTCGGTTTTTTCGGTTTTAGGCGGGTTTTTGTTTCTCTCTCAATGGCATGCCTACCACCCTGCCCGCCGTGATGAGGGCCGGTCGCCATGATACGGGCAATACCGGCCCCGGCGAGTAAGAAATCAAATTTTGCCCATGAAATGCCGGGAACGTCAGAAGCCGTTAGCCTGGCATATAATGCTGCCCTTTGCAGGGCCTGTCTTAAAGATATACCCATCACCTCTTCCCAACCTTGTAAAACACTATGTAAATAATATTAAGGTGAAGATCAAGAACAAACCTGCCTGATCAAATTGTTTATTCTTTAAACGGGCTTATCCAAAATGCCGCGCCGGAGGATTCCCCCATTCATTTGCAGCAATTTCAGTCTTCAGCTTTTTGATCATAATCTGTTTAAAATCAGCCATATCATGCACTACCCAAGTCCGCCCCCGGGGAACTCCCGTTTCATCAAACACATCCGGCGTGACCACAGTTTGTTCAAAATATTGTTTTAAACCCGGATTCTTGTCTGTTATGGCCAGGCCATTCACCTGTGTAAAAGCCTGACGCGCAAGATTAAGAGTTTCCGATTTTACAGGGCCTTCCCCGCTGTCATTCGTGCCATCCCCGCTAATGTCAACAACTGTACCTAAGAGCCCCGGATTAGGGATTTGGCGTACCAGATGAGACACAAACGACAATCCGTCCGACAAATAAGTTTGGCCGGTGCCATTAAACTCTGGAGAGTTTTCTACAATGATTGGAGCCTGCCTGATCAATTGTGCATAGGCCTTAATTTCTCTTTTGTTCCTGAGGAAAGTCCAGGGAACTGATTGCCAGACCCCATCTGCAAAATTACAGGCCGTAATACCGATTCCGCCTTTATGTTCGATGAGCGCACAAACATCTTCATCTTCCAGCGCAGCAGCCGTTCCTTCTCTTTGTAATCTCACATTATCGGGTTTTAAGCTAGGCGCTGTTGCCGGCCACATAGATTCACTTACATCCAGACATAAAAACAGGTTCAGTGGTATTTTACCTGTGATACGAGGCGCGGTATTTAAAACCTGTAACTGTACATTTTTAAAAGAAGGCGGCAGGCGCTTTTCATCTTCTCGTGCGAACGCAAAAGCCGGATTTGTCAAAAGAATTGATGTACCAATCAATACTGGAGCTACACTGCCAACAAGGCCCCGCCGTGAGATATCAATACCTGACATATTAACTTAACCCCTCAAAACTTTATATTACATATTCAAAAATCAAAGATATAAGATATCTAGCGGCGGTCAGTCAACGTAATATAAGTTGTGCTGTGGAAAAGTTTTTGAAATTTTATTACGAAGGCTCGGTAAAGTCAGCGGAAAGAAGAGAGCCGTTTTTTAAGCCGGGCGAAAATCCCATATTCATTCACATAGGCCGCATAATCCCGGTAGACGGGATCTTCGGACAGACAGCGCTCTTCATAACGGGCGCGCAGGTAATAGATAATATTCAGGCCTATGAGCGCGAGCGTATTGCGAACCCCGTTTACCGGATCCGCCGTCAGAAACGGGATCGAGATCATCCACCAGGTGATATTCTTGCTGATATAGGCCGGGTGCTTGGTCCAGCGAAAGAGCCCGCCAGTGATAATCCCGCGATGAGTCAGGTTGGAAAAGCGCAAACCGAACTGAACAGTTGTGAAAGTATACAGGCCGGTAAACAAAATCAGGCCAAATGCCCAGAGGCCCAAAATAAACTCCGGCGCACCGGCGAGTTTCTGCGGCCATTCCAGCCCGTCGCCATAGGCCAGAAAATCCCGGCCAAGAATTTGCCAGAAAGGCGGATAGCAGAGCAGGCACACCACCCAGCCCGCCATGGTCTGTTCCGGCCAGCGGATATGCGCATTAAACAGACGCATCGTCGTCATATATCCAATCGTTGCAAGGCACACATCAATAAAAAACATCAGGCGGATTGTCACATCAAACGGGTCTGGTGCATTCGCCGATCCGGTGTCGTAGAAATAACGAAAATCATTCATGAAAAACATGAACATGAGCGGGACAAAAAACATTTTAATGGCCGTTGCCAACAAATGTCTTTTCACAATTTTCAGATCACTCTGCCCCTTGCGAAAAAGCAAAGCACCAAGATGCCAGTAACTGTCTTTGGGATGGCGCATATAATAATGAATGACCGTGATATAGAGCGCAAAAACAGCCGCAAAGTAAGGCCAGTAATTTGATAGCGCCTGCATAAAATCCTTATAATCTTCACCCATATAAATGTCAGACACCCAGAAATAAATCCCGGCAAACAGGACAGTCAGCGTGATCCCGCACAGCTTGATCAAAAAATCTTTATCAAATGAGTTTAAAAAAGCGCCGATATGAAATGTTTTTGAAAAATCCAGATCCGAGTCCGGCGCGCGCCAGGGCTTGATAAAAACAATTTCAAAAACGGCCATCGACAGGAAAGTCAGGCATAGA
>JANQIB010000016.1 GCA_028282385.1 Alphaproteobacteria bacterium | reverse complement strand
GGCTACTCTGGCCTTTGCTAGCAGCCAATACCGACTATTGCCCCAAGGTGCGGCCTGAACTAGGCCTGCACCTGGCCGATCTGGATCGGATAAAGACCATTAGCCGGGGGCTGAATAAACGCGAATTAAAGCGTCTGGGCTATGATGAGCATGTGCGCATCGCCTATGTGGTGCCCGGCTCCCCGGCTGCTGAGGCAGGGTTGAAGCGCGATGACCGCCTTATCGCCATCAATGGCGAGGCACTGGACGCGGATATTTCGCTTAAAAACCTCAACCGGACACTGAAAAAAGCCCTGGAAGATGCTGATACGGTCACTCTGGGCATCCGGACCGCTGCAGGCGAAACGAAAAATATAACAGTGACGCCCGAAGAAATTTGCTCGGTGCGGCAGCTGACAATTCGGAACGATGGCAATCCCAATGCCTCAGCGACCACGAACGTCATGAGGGTGACCCGAGGCCTGTTGGAGGCGGGCGAGGAGGATCGGGTGGTGCAATATGTGCTCGCCCATGAACTTGCGCATATGACCCAGCGCCACGCCCGAAAAATTTTACGCAACCGGGCGGTGACCGGCAGCCAGATTTACGGCACAGCGGCCACATTTGCGGCTCTGCCGTTGGACATTCTGCTCGCCTTCTCGCCCATTGACCTGGACGTGCCGCTGTTCATACGGGCACAACAATTGACCGACTATCCCTGGGTAACCCGATTTGAGAATGAAGCCGATTATCTGGGCGTTTACTATCTCGCCCGCGCCGGTGTGGACGTGGCTGGCATAGAACGGGCGTTTGAATATCTGGCCGAGGCAGGGCCCAAAGGCACTTATGTGGGCATCAACCATGGCGATCTGCCCGAACGGGTGCTGGCCGTGCGTGCTGCGGTTGAAGAGATCGAGGCCAAGCGGGCTGTCGGTCAGGCTTTGATCCCTGAAGGGCTTCAGTTGAAGGGGAGCAGTTAGCTACCGGAGCAATCCCAAAGATGAATAGTACCCGACACCCTGGCGATGATTTTGGCGTTGGCGGCGGGTGGGGATTATGATACCGGATTATGACGGGTCATTGGATTATTCTTTGACTTTCTATGGTTATGCGCGGGATTATTTTTATTCCTACTGTACGTCCGTCCTGTGGATCATGGCCGACGCGGGGTATCGGGAATATGACATACGGGTCAATGGACGCGTGCCCTCCGCTGACGAAATTGAGGCCTTATTCGGCCAGTATCGCCGGGTCATCCCGCAAGAGGATTATCCTTTGTTCCGTCGCCGTCTGGAGAAGCGCTACGCTCGCATCAAAGCATTGATAGACGCTAAAAATTAGCCGCTGAATGAAGAAAGAAAGGCATCATGACTGCACCTGTTTTAACCTCAAGCGGGGCAGGAATATAGATATTATGATAGGGCTGTCTGATTATCCGTTTCCGCTTTCTCATATCTTATTGCACGACTTTCTGCGATCAAGAAACCTGCATACATCGCTAATAGTATCAATAGATAGTAGATTTCAAAGTTTTTCGCCGTGAATGAAGTGAAACTAGCTAATCCAACAATCATAAAAAATCGTTGCTGTTTATTAAGCTTGCTAATCATCTTAATATTTCTACCACAAAATTGACATTTTTTTATTTCATTAAGATTGCCAAAAAATAATGAATTTTTGAAAGAGTTTTTTGACAGTAAGGGCATAATTTTTCTTTTATAATATTATCGTTAATTTTATCAATCGTTTTTTTGTATCTTGTAGATCGAAGATCATTTATTGCCAATAAGAGATAAATAAATGGCAGAAACAGAAGATTTATAATAGAAAAATTATTATATAGTTATATGATATAAAATACACCAAATATCATAATGCAAAAGAAAATAACGTTATTTTCTTTTGAAAATTCAACTATATGTGTCCCGCATGCTATGCATTCTGTTTGCTTGGGTTTTTTTGTTATCAACCTGTGCCATTTGATGGGCTGTTTTGAATGACAATAGGGGCATGATTTCGTGCCTGTTTCGGTTTTCGAAGGCTGGTCGGTCAAAATGAAATTCCCCTGGTTTAGCTGCTACATCTTTGATGCCATCATATCCATGCTCAACAGAATTACAAAATTAAAAGATATTAAGAATAGCTTTCTTTTTGGGTTTGTCTGATTAAGCTCACGGATATGTGAGCGGTTCGTGAGGTGATGGTCGGCAATGCGATGGGGTGGACGGATCAAGCGCTTGGGCGCGGTGGTTGTGCTGACAGGACTGGCGGCGGGCTGTGGGAGACGGAGTCTCTGCCGTCCCGTCCCGGTCACCCGGTGACGCAATTCTTCCATCGGATTTTACTAAATTCCAAAGAAGGCTATGTGCCGCGCACCGATTGCCCGTGCGAGGACGGCTGCATCGACCCCGCCGTGCTGCGCTATGATGACTATGAGGGCGAATTTCCACGCCACTGGATGCCGGACATCGATAGTAGCCCAAGTATAATAGACGGTTGGGATGATCGGATTCTGCCGCTTTTAGAGCAATTCACAAGCCCGGAAGAATTACAGACAGCGTTGATGCCGGACGGCTGGGTGTGTCGAAACAAAAGCAGTGTCAGTGGAATCAGACTGGATAATCCGGCCGACAGAGAATTTTATCATGGATTGTTCTGTGGAGTACATGTTTATCGCAAATCGAAATTTTATGATTTCATTGTACCCAATAAACGGAAAAGAACAGATCCAGAAGAAAGTGGATGTAAATCAAGTTACTATTACTTTCA
>JANQIB010000010.1 GCA_028282385.1 Alphaproteobacteria bacterium | reverse complement strand
CGGTGGAAGCTGACATTGTCTGCGGCGAAGCGCAAAGCATCGGTGTACCGATGGCTTATGGCGGCCCGCATCTTGGCTTTTTTGCCTGCCGGGAAAAATATATCCGCCAGATGCCCGGACGCCTGTGCGGCGAAACGGTCGATGCGGACGGCAAGCGCGGCTTTGTCCTGACCTTAAGCACACGCGAACAACATATCCGCCGTGAAAAAGCGACCTCGAATATCTGCACAAACCAGGGTCTGTGCGCCCTTGCCTTCACGGTTCATATGAGCCTGCTCGGCGAAGATGGATTTAAGCAACTCGCCGCCCTTAATCACGAACGCGCCTGCGCACTGGCGGATGCGCTTGAAAAAGTGTCCGGCGTCAAACTCCTCAATGATACTTTCTTTAACGAGTTTGTCATTGATCTCCCGAAGAACGCCGAAGAGGCTGTGCAAAAACTGGCCGATCAGGGCATTATCGCCGGCTATCCGCTTGAAGGGAATAAGCTGCTGGTCACGGCCACGGAAATCACCACCGACGATGGTATCAAGGCGCTGTGCGACGCGCTGAAGGAGATTTCGTGACCACAAAAAAGGAAAATAAAAAGATAACCTGCGGCATTATTATGCCAATATCTTCTATCGACGGATGTTCTGCCGAACATTGGCTAGAAGTCAAAGACATTATTTTTGAATCTGTTCAATCTGTAGGAGATAAAAACTTTGTTCCCAGAATAGTTAGTGATGCAGATGATGTTGGTGTAATTCAAAAAAGGATAGTTCAAAGCTTATATGATTCAGAAATAGTTGTATGTGATGTAAGCGGAAAGAACCCAAATGTAATGTTTGAACTAGGCATGAGGTTGGCTTTCGACAAACCAACAGTAATCATCAAAGATGACCAAACAGATTACTCATTCGATACAGGTGTGATTGAACACCTGACATATCCAAGAGATTTAAGATTTTCTAAGATCGTAGAATTTAAAGAGTCTTTAGCAAAAAAGATAGAAGCCACACATAACGCCGGTGAAAAAAATCAAAATAGCTTTCTTAAAAACTTCGGAAAATTTCAAGTCGCCCAACTGGATGAGACGGTTGTTAGCGCAGATAAAGCTGTTTTAGAAAGCCTATCTGATATGCAGAGAGAAATATCACATTTAAGAAGAAATGTCGGCATGGAATACAAGCCATTTGCAAATAGAGATCCTTCTTTTGCTGGAGATTTTAGCGGCCTAGAAAAACGACGCTTAATTAGATCTGCCATAGAAAAATGGAAACGCCAGAACCCTGAGGTTAAAGATAAAGACCTTTCTGATAATAAGGAACTACATAAATTTGTAGAAAAGGAAATTAGAGCGCCAGCTGTTTTCACCACACCTGCAGAGTTTGATGCTCTTCTTAATAGAGTATTACGTTTTTATAAGGATTTTGACTGATGACCCAGCCTGCCATGAAAAATGAAGAAAATTTTGAGGATCAATCCAGCATGATCAATATCGATGACAATCGCGGCCTTCACTATGAAGAAAACCTGCTCTGGGAAAAAGAGCGCGCAGACACGCCCGGCGTTGATCTGCCAAAACCGCAGGGATTAAAATCCCGCACCGGGATGAACGCTCGCGGAGAAATCGGCCTGCCGCAAGTCAGTGAGCCACAGGTTGTCCGGCATTTTGTCCGCCTGTCGACTTTGAATTATTCGATCGATAGCGGCTTTTTCCCGCTCGGCTCCTGTACCATGAAACATAATCCGCGCCTCAATGAAAAAGTTGCGCGCCTGCCCGGTTTCTCTCATGTCCATCCCCTGCAACCAACCTCGACTATTCAGGGCGCGCTGGCCGTTATGTATGAGTTGCAACACTGGCTTGGAGAACTGACGGGCCTGCCGGGTGTCTGCCTCACCCCTGCCGCAGGCGCACATGGAGAACTGGCCGGGATCATGACGATCCGAAAGGCCCACGAAGTCAAAGGGAATACCCACAAAACCGTCATCCTTGTCCCGGATTCCGCGCACGGCACAAACCCGGCGACAGCCGCCATGTGCGGTTTTGATCTGCGCGTCATCCCGACAAAGGAAACAGGCCGCGTCACCGTTGAAGCCTTCAGAGAAGCGCTTGGGGACGGTCAGGACGTTGCCGGGATGATGGTGACAAACCCGAATACCTGCGGCCTGTTTGAAAGCGACATCCAGGAGATTTCAAAATTGCTGCATGATGCCGGCGGGTATTTTTACTGCGACGGCGCAAACTTTAACGCCCTTGTCGGCAAGGTCCGCCCGGCCGATTTCGGCGTCGATGTCATGCACATCAACCTGCACAAAACCTTCTCGACCCCGCATGGCGGCGGCGGTCCCGGCTCCGGCCCGATTTGCGTCACCGAAGAACTCGCCCCCTATATGCCCACGCCGATTGTTGTGAAAGACGGCGATGGCTTACGTCTTGAACAGGATGGAGAACGGGAAACTTCCTGCGGCCGCCTGAAAGGCTATCAGGGCCAGTTCGGCATGTTTGTCCGCGCCCTGACCTATATGATGAGCCATGGCTCGGATGGGCTGAAACAGGTTTCTGAAGATGCGGTATTGAATGCCAATTATGTTCTCTCGCAACTCAAAGACGATTATCACGTCCCTTATGATGGTCCGTGTATGCATGAATGTTTGCTGACCGACAAACTGCAAAAAGAAAACGGCGTGACCACACTCGATATTGCCAAAGCCCTGATTGAGCGCGGCATGCATCCGATGACGGTCTATTTCCCGCTGGTTGTCTCCGGGGCGATGCTGATCGAACCGACCGAAACGGAAAGCAAAGATTCACTTGATTATTTCATCCATGTTATGCGACAAATCGCCGCCGACATTGCGGCAGGAGAAGAGGATAAATATCACAATTATCCGCAATCTGCGCCGCGCAAGCGACTGGATGAGGTCAAAGCCGCGCGTGAGCCAAGGTTACGCTGGCGCAGCTGAAACGAGTAAAATATGAAACACAGCTATCTTATTCTTGCATTTTTAATGCTGACCAGTTGCATGGAGAATGCCCAGGGGGACGGCACAAACGCACCCAGGATGAGCGGCCTGGATCAATATTACCCGTCCCCTGTCACAACGTCGCAAAAATTTGCCTGCTCGAACAATAAATACGTTTATTTCCGCGTGCTGTCGCCGACAGATGCGCGCCTGTCCTATATGGACCGCACTTACGAGTTAACCCGCCGGGAAAGCGCCAATGGCGCACTCTTTGCCGGAAAAGGGGCAGAGTTCTGGAATAAAGGAATTAGCGCCATGCTGACCGTCAATGGTGAACGAGCATCCTGTAACTTCATCCCGCGTGACCGTACGGAAACCGACCCGCTCTTCCCTGAAGACAGCTAGGTTTTCCAGCTAAAATGATGACTATTACCAACGAGCTTGCTGGCAGTCTGCTCATCAATCGGTTTTGAAATGATATTCTCAATGCCGAGTTTTTTAGCCTCAACAATAAAGCTCGTATCAATTGTGCTGCTGACACAGATAATGGAAGCCTCGTCATCCATATCCAGGATTGTTTTTAATGGCACCTCACCATTTTTACGGATGGTTTCTATGTCCCAGACTAACATCTCCGGCGCTTTATCAATATAGAGCTGCACCATTTTCTTAAAATCTGCCGCCATGATAATCTGCCCATATTCCTGGAAAACCGACACGGCCCCGGTTTTAAATTCACTATCGGCAGAGGCAATCAGGATAACTTCCTTCGTATGAGCCGCCCGGATTTGCGGGATTTGTTTTTTCATCTGTGCGGCGCCGGATAATTTAACCTGCACACGTTCAATCCCTTCAGGCGTAACATCAGAACCTTCAATAGCGCAGGATTTTTCAGGCAGATTATTCTCAACCCGCGCACAAAGCTCGGTAATCCCACGCTCTTGCCCCCACTTAATCAGGCAGAGAACTTCCCGCACATTACAAATAATGCCGATCCCGTCTTTATCTCTGAAAGCTTCCCGCAGGCGGGCACTGACATCTTCAGAAGAAAGCCGGTCCGTCCATTCCTCTTCAATTGCCACCTCCATAATATTCCAGTCCTGACGCTCTTTACGGATGATTTTCACCCGGTTTAAAAAGGGCGCGACCTGGCCTGGCTGCATGATTTCCAGCATGATATAAATTCCTCTTACCGGCTTGTTTGTATCACAAACCGCAGAGAAATTTAGCCTGCATACATTTGTGGGTTATTGTCCCTGCAGTGCACTATTGAGAAGAATATGCGTTCCAACCGAAGCGGCATAACCCACAGCAATGACAGGCGACCATTTCAGGTGGGAGAAAAACGTATATTGCCCGCGCGCCACGCCCATGAGCGCTACACCGGCCGCCGAACCGATCGAGAGCATACTGCCGCCCACCCCGCAGGTCAGTGTGACGAGAAGCCACTGGAACTGATCCATTTGCGGATCCATGGCAAGCACGGCAAACATCACCGGAATATTATCAATAACGGCTGAGGCAATCCCCATCAGGATGTTGGTTGTTGTTGCCCCAAGATCGGTATAAAGCAGCCCGGAGACAATCTCCAGATATCCCAAAAAGGACAGCCCGCCAACACTGAAAATCACACCAAAAAAGAACAACAGCGTATCCCACTCAGCCATGGCAACCGTTTCCAGAATATCAAATTCCTGATCGCCGTGTTTGCCGACATTGCGGATAAAATACGCCGCAATCATTAGCAGTGACATCCCCGTCATCATGCCGATGAAAGGCGGCAGGCCGAATAGCTGTTCAAAGCCGACCGCCATGGCAATCGTACACAGGCCAAGGGCAATAATGGCTTTTGCGCCACGCTTCATTTCGACTTTTTCGCGCACAGCCAGCGGTTTATGCGGGCGAATAAAAATACTCAGGATCAGCGCAGGCACGACAAAACAGACCAGAGACGGCACAAAAAGCGGGAAGAAATCAAAAAACGCCACCTTGCCCGCCTGCCAGACCATCAATGTCGTAATATCTCCAAAAGGTGAAAACGCCCCGCCGGCATTGGCCGCATTGACAATATTAATGCAGGCAATCGCGACAAATTTCGGATCATTTGCCCCGACCGCCATGACAACAGCACCAAGCACCAGAGCGGTTGTTAGGTTATCGGCAATCGGCGAAAGGAAAAAAGCAAAAATCCCGGTTGCCCAGAAAAGCTGGCGCATATTCAGGCCTGCCTGCACGAGCCGGGCCCGCAAAACGGCAAAGACTTTCCGGTCCTGCAGCGCACTGATATAAGTCATTGCGGCCAAAAGAAAGAGAAGCAGGGAACCATATTCATCCAGCCCGTGAAACACTGCCGCGCGTAGCGTATGGTGATCAATCCCGTAATCCGGCGCCAGCCAGCCAATCAGGACCCAGATGATCCCGGCGCCGAGCATAACCGGTTTTGATTTACGCAAATGCGTACGTTCTTCCAATAACACCGCGATATAAGACATGATAAACACGACAAGGCAGGCAATCGCCTTGGGGTCGTTCATAATTTCCGCCGGGATCCCCGCATGCTCCTCCCCACGCGGCGCGGCAAAACCGGGCGCATAACTCAGGCCAAAAAGAATGGCCCCGACAGGCAAAACATTACAGATCAAAAAGCGGATTATTTTGGAATCAAAAAAGATCATGTTCAAAGTATGTGCGAATTTAATCAGAATGTCATCACGCTCTGCCTTTTGATGAACACAAATGAACGCCAGGTTATATTTTTAACCCCGTCCGGAATAATTCTGTGTCAATCTGAAGAAAAAATGATTCGTCTTTCCCTTATCCTTTCCCTGCTTTTAATCCTGCCTGCCTGTTCCGGCGAAACCGAAATGGCTCAGTTAACGCCAATGGCCGGCACAATGGACCTGCAACAAGACCCGCCCGACTCTGCCTTATTCACTAAAATCGACACTTACCTGGCCGGTCAGCGCGGACCGCGCAACGCCCGTTATGACTATGCCCGGATCGATTTGAACGGGGATGGGATGCGCGATGCCCTGGTTTTATTTAAGCTGCCGCATACATACTGGTGTGACTGGGGCGGCTGCACGATGACAATTTTCGAAGCCCGCGATAATGGCTTTGTCCTGCGCTCGGAAATGACCAATGTGCGCGGCCCTGTCATGATCTCCCATCAAAAAACGCAAGGCTGGCGTGATATCCTCTTCCGGGTGTCTGGCATCAATGCACCGGACAGGAATATCGTGATGGCCTTTAACCGCGGCGCTTACCCGGTCAACCCGGCCGGTGCGCCCGCCTATAACGGCCGGCTCAATGATGTGAATGGAGACAGGCTTTTTCCGTAGTTGATTTTAAGTGTCAGAGACGCGCCCGAGAAGGCCGAACAGGCCTTTGCCCTTCTCAGCCGTTGCAGCCGCTAACTCATCAGCATCCATATCAATTTCCTGCAGAACGTCCCGGCTTTCCCGTAAAAGGGCACGGTCTTCGGTGTTTTTATTGATCTCTTCCAGAGACTTCAAAATCTTCTGTTCCTGGATATCGAAATCTCCATCCGACCAGGACAGGATGCGGGCCAGTTTAAAAAACTCACGGCGGTCACGCGCATCGGTAATCTGGGAAAACATGACATGGATATCCTGCGGAAACTTGATATCTTTTTTCAAAAGCTCGGTTTGCCCGCTACTGAGCGGCGTACCCTTTAAAGCCGTTTGTAAGAACTCAAGCTCATGCGGCGTTACAATGCCATCCGCATGCGCCATGGCCACCACAGTGCGCCACATATAAAACCTGCTAGCTGAAATCCCGTCCGACATCCTGAGATGACCCCCTTCTTCTCTCTTTATTGTAGCCTATCAGGTTTTAACATCAGGTGAAAAATTTCTTGCTACATCCAGAAAGAACAAAAAAAGAACCTTCAGAGCCAGTCCTTATTCAAAAAAGCCACGCCGGCCCATCGGCTGCACGGGCCGTGCATTGACCGGAAACAGGGACTGGAACGCCCGCAACTGGTCTTCCGAAATCTCAACCGGCGTTTTCAGGACGTGCCATTTCACACCTTCCGTGCAGGGCGGTGTGGTCAGCGATCCGTCATAGCGGTAATAATCCAGGTTAACCGGTAAAAGATTACGCGCGTTAATCCCGACTTTATCATTCTCACTGGTTTGCCCGGTCGGCGGAATAGCCGCCCAGATTTTTTGTAAGGACTCATTTTCACGGCCGGCGCGCAGCATCACGCCAAGAACAGCCAGTGTGCCGTCTTCCGCTTTGTGCACAAATTGCACTTCCATTGGCGCCGCCATTCCGCGGATCAAATGTTCGCTCGGCGTATGAAAATGGAGCTGCATCAATTCATATTCCTTTTTACCGCCAACCGTCATTGTGCTGCCCGGCGCATAATTTTGCACTATTGTGTGGCCGTTATTTGTCACGGAAAGAGGAACAGCCTCATAGGACAAGGAAATCTCCGGCAGATCGACATCCTGCCCGCCTTCCAGATTAACCGGCGACTGCATAGTCCCGGCCTTGCATGCTTTATACGCTTCATCCAAGTCTCCCCAGTGGTGCGGCGCCCCTTCACCTGTATACCCCCAATGGGTCTGTGTTTTTTCCTGCGGCGCATCTTCAGCATCCTGAGCTTCAGTATCTTCAGCTTTAACGGCCGGCTTAACCTTCGGCGCAGGTGCTGGTGCAGGCTCTTCTATCATTTTGACCTGGACCTCGACCTCTTTATCAATCACAACGCTCTGGGTTTCGCTTGGCGCCGGTTCTTTAGTGGCTGCAGGTGGCGGTGGTGTTTCTTTCTTTTCACCGGCGAGGACTGCCTGAACCGGCAAACATAAAATCGCAGCATATAGGCTGATACTTAAAAATCTTTTCATCTCGAGGCTCCCCTTTAAGAGAATTCAAATATTTAAGAAAAACACTAGGGCAGAATACTTTAAAAACCGCCCGAACTTAGCACAGCATGCGGGGACTTGAAAGCCCTGCCCGTTTTGTGGTTGATACTGGGAAAACCATAGTCACATGAATTTATTCTGTGACAAGGAGCAAGTGACGAAATGTAGAAAACCTACATGAGGAGCGAAGCAACGATGTCACGGGATAAATTCAAAAGACTATAAAAGGAGAGAAAATGATGGAAATCAGCCCGGTTCATATTATCGGCGGCGGTTTGGCCGGCTCTGAAGCCGCCTGGCAATGTGCCAATCTTGGTGTGCCTGTTATGCTGCATGAGATGCGCCCGGTGCGTGGGACTGAGGCGCACAAAACCGGCGGATTAGCTGAGCTTGTCTGCTCCAATTCTTTCAGGTCAGATGACCCGGACTATAATGCCGTCGGTCTCCTGCATGAAGAAATGAGGCGCAGCAATTCACTCATTATGCATGAAGGTGACAAGGCCGCGGTGCCGGCCGGCGGCGCACTTGCCGTTGACCGTGACGCATTTTCAAATGGTGTGACCCGCGCCCTTGAAGAGCACCCACTCATCACCATCGAGCGCGGCGAGGTCACGATCCCCGATGCGTCCTGGGACAATGTCATCATCGCAACCGGCCCATTGACCTCCCCTGACCTGGCACAGGTGATCCGTAAAACAGGCGGCGAGGATCAACTTGCCTTCTTTGATGCCATTGCACCTATTATCTATAAAGAGAGCATTAATTTTAATACGGTCTGGATGCAATCGCGCTACGATAAGGGAAGCGGTACGGATTATATTAACTGTCCTCTGAATAAAGAGCAGTATCTTACTTTTATCAAAGCACTTTTAGAGTCTGATAAAACCGAGTTTAAAGACTGGGAAAAAGATACACCTTATTTTGAAGGTTGTATGCCGATTGAAGTCATGGCGGCGCGCGGGGAAGAAACGCTACGCTTCGGCCCGATGAAGCCAGTGGGTCTGACAAACCCACACACAGATGAACGCCCCTATGCGGTGGTGCAGCTGCGTCAGGATAACGCGCTCGGCACACTCTATAATATGGTCGGATTTCAGACCAAAATGAAATATGGCACGCAAGGTGATGTCTTCCGGATGATCCCCGGACTGGAAAATGCAGAGTTTGCCCGGCTCGGCGGTCTTCACCGCAACACGTTTATCAACTCCCCCCGGCTTTTGGACAAAATGCTGCGGATGAAAAACAAACCGGCATGGCGCTTTGCGGGTCAGATTACAGGCTGCGAAGGGTATGTCGAAAGTGCGTCAGTGGGTCTTATGACCGGTAGGTTTGCTGCTTTTGACCGGCTGGGTCAGGATTATGCTGCACCAAAAGAAACGACCGCGATGGGCGCCATTTTAAATCACATCACAGGCGGCGGGTCAGCGGACACGTTTCAGCCAATGAATGTCAATTTTGGCCTCTTCCCGCCCCTAGAAAATGAAGCCGAGGTGATCAAGGGGCATAAAGGAAAAGACAAAAGCCGGGCCAAGAAGAAAGCCATGAGCACCCGCGCCCTTGCCGACCTGGAAAGCTGGAATAATAACCTTCCCTCTCCCTTGAGGGAGAGGGTTGCGTAACCTTAACGAGCCCTGGACCTGATCCGGGGCGAATTTAGGTGAAGCTGGGTGAGGGTGTTGAATGTTTGTAATAAAAAAAGATTATAAACCCTCACCCACTCAGCCAATCATTTTTACACCTATAAAAATGAGGCTTCGTTGCCCTCTCCCTAAGGGAGAGGGATAAAAATTTAGCAGGTCATAAACCGGGTCATCCACCACAAGCGCAGTGCCATGAATGGCAGCGGTGCGCGAAGACGCGGATCATAAAGATCAAAGCTGCATTTTTGAAGCTGGCGAAGATAGAGGTGTGATACAGCTGTATGCGCCTTTAAGAGGCTGGACTGTGCGTTGTGATTTTCTTTTAAACTTTCTGCAATTTCTTTTAGAATATCAGGCAAAGCCTGTTTCTGATTGAAATCATATAATTTTTGCGGTGAAAGGTTGTACCTTCCTAGAATATCGCTGGGGATCATACAGCGCCGCTCTGCACGCAGATGGAGGACGCTGCGTATCATACCAATGACCCCATATTGCGTGGCAACCCTGCTTATCACCTCTTCCGTATCGTTTTGTCCCAGAATGGTCATCGCCAGTTTTAAAAGCGGAACATTGGTGGCCTGTGCATAAGTTTTCAATCCTTCCACACTGCCTGGAGGAACATCCTCCAGATCGAACTCCCGCGCATATAAAAGCTTTAAAAACAATTCTTTATCAAGATCGTGTTCTTTAATGACCGCTGCCAAAGCTTCAATAACAGGGTGTGATCTAGGCGTATCGTTATTATAAATTTCCTCGATTGCCTCCCGCCACCAGGTGAGCCGGATCAACCCTGTTGTTGTTTCCGTGACCACAGAGCGTGTTTTGGCTATTTCCGTATTAAACGCATAGAGCGCCCATATCCCTTCCCGCGCCTTTCGGGGCATCAAAAGAGATATTAAAAACCTGTCCGGATCATCTTGACGGACCAAATTTCCGCAGTAAGTTAAGGGCATAACGCTATAAAACACATTGCTGTAAAAACCGAAAGGATAAACCATGCCCTCTCTTGATCTGCCCGACCTGCCTTATTCTTATGATGCGCTGGATCCTTATATGTCGGCTGAGACGCTCGAATATCATCACGACAAGCATCATATGGCCTATGTCGTAAACGGGAACAAGGCGCTTGAAGAGCTGGAGCATATGGGCGATACGCTGGATGAAGTTGTTGTGAATGCCTTTAAAGCACAAAATCACGGGCTTTATAACAATGCCGCCCAGCACTGGAACCACAAGCATTTCTGGAACTGGATGAAGGCCGGCGGTGGTGGGAACAAACTGCCCGGCGCCCTGGAGGCAAAAATCAAAGAAGATATCGGTGATTTTGCGACCTTCCGCGGACAGTTTATCGAGGCCGGCCTGACACAATTCGGCTCCGGCTGGTGCTGGCTGGCGATGGATAATGAAACCGGCAAGCTGGAAATCATGAAAACAGCCAACGCCGATAACCCGTTAAGACACGGTAAAACCGCACTACTTGGCTGTGATGTCTGGGAACACTCCTATTACATAGACTACCGCAATGCGCGCCCGAAATATCTCGAAGCCTTTGTCGATAACCTGGTGAACTGGGATTACGTGGCGGAACTTTATGACCACGCACAGCTCAAAGCAGCTGCTTAACCTTTATTCAGAAACGTACAGGTTACTCAGTTCCTTGGCGATGTCATCATAGGCATCGTCAAGCTCGCTGGCCGAATCCACATCATAATAATTATCGGCATCACTGGCGCAGGCTGCAAAAAGTTCCTCGGTATCTTCATCGACACCGGTTGAAAATGTGATTGTGTACACATCAATCCCGTATTCGGTTTTGGCTGTCGTGCAAACTTCAGCAAACTTATCGTCAAGATCACTCTCATTCACACCGTCATACTCCGCCACGCCATAGGCAGAATAGGATGAGCTTCCGGTACCGCCATTGGCAAGGTCATTATCCCCATCTGTCATCACGACAATCACACGCTTGGTCACATCATCCGACCACGGCGCCCCTTCGGTGAACGGATAGTCAGGCGTCAAAACACGCAGACCCCAAATCATCCCAAGGTTAATCAGCGTCCAGCCATTGGCATTAAAGTCGGCCTTATCGAGCAAGCGGTCTTTATCATTTGTCAGCGGCGTGATGTAAGAGGAGTTACAGATATAATTATAATTGTGGTAATAATATTTTCTCCCATGCCATGTATTGTGATAATGACTGTATGATTCATAATCATAATAGTAATAAGAGGTCGAATAGACATTGGGATGGCGGTACATGTCCCAGTTTCCCTCATAGGTTTCATCCGTATCATACACGCCATCTTCGGTTAAAACGCAGCCCAGCCAGTCATCAAACCCGGTCCCCCATTCCTTATCATGCGGATTATTGACAAAGGCCGTATCGTAAACTGCACCATCCTCATCAAATCCCAAACCGTAAGGACCGACATTCACCGCCGTACTAAACGGGACATAACCGATTTTGACATTTGTTGGGCATTCTTCATCCTCGCACATACGATTGACAAATTTCTCCACCGCATCTTCCAGTTCGTCAATATAATCATCCATCGACCCGGTGACATCCAGCACAAGAACAACTTCAATCCCCTGCACTTCACGCTTCACCTGAGTTGCAGACGTCACCGCAATTGAATCAATTCCGATCATACTCATAAAGCTTGTTTCCACGGCGGCGTTTCCATCGATGCTCAGCGTGCTGTCAGTTGATACAATTGTCAGGTCGAGCGTATAGCCGATTTTTTCCTCAGGATAATTGGACTGCAAATATTCATTCACGCTGGCTTCAATTTCATCTTCATCGGTTAAGCCCTTGGCTGCCGTGGCCAGGGCCGCCGCATCGAGAGCGCGTGACAAACGCTCTTTCGTAATATGGGCCTTGGACAGATCAACACTAACGCCCACAGCCGTCACAACCACCGGCACAGAGAGCGCAAACAGGGCAACAACAGACCCACTCCTGTCATTGATATAAGTTAAAATGATGTTCCGAAGTGTTTTTATAAAATGTTTCATCATGGGCAATCCGAACAGGTCACGATCGCGCTTTGACGGCCACGCAGCAGCGCGACCTCATTCAAGTCGATCTGGTTGATAAAATGCTGGCCAAAAAGCGGCGTATAGTTATAGGTGGTTGTCACAACGATCAACCCTTCATTCGCCTCAGCCAGTTCTTCAGCCATCGTGATGGCATTCTGGTTTTCCTCCATCCCGGAGGTCACACGCCAGTCTTCCGTTGCATCCCCGTCTTCATCAAAAATAAAACTGGCAATGTCATATCCGAAAACACCTGCGCTATAAGGCTCCATCGCAAGCGTTCCGGCCTGCGCAATATCTTCAATTTCGGCAAATTCAATAATCTGCTTGCGTGTAATTAAATCACCCATAATCTGCGCGGCAACAACGGCTTTGTGATTGAGGACAATAGCCTGACCAACATCATAAACACCGGCCAGCAAAATCATCAAAACAGGCAAGGTCAAAGCGGCCTCGGTTGCGGCAACGCCGTCCTCATCCCTGAAATAACCGGTCATCATTTTGCTCAAATATTTAATCATCTATATTCCAAATTCATACGGTTCGGTTTTTAAAACATTGGTCGACATCAAAATGCGTCGATCATCTTCTGTGTTGGCTATAAACTGTGACAAGAGCGGGGTCATAACCGGGTAACGGTAAACGACCCGCATAAAGACAACATCACTTGATCCGCCCAGCGAAAAGCCGGTGATAATCATATTTCCGTCTTCGTCAAATTCCGGCTCAGCAATTGTGGCGGCCTCTGCGAAATCTGTCAGATCGTCAACGTAATACTGGATTTCATCGCAATCCATCAAAAACCCGGCATAATCACAAACCGCATCCTCAAATCCTGCAATCTGGGTGGCCTGCGGCAAATCCTGAAGCTGGCCTGTACGTACCAGCCGCGCCGCATTGGAAACGGCATGATCTAAAACGCTTTGCGCGGCAAACATCAGGGAAATTTCAATGATGCCGACAATTAGCAAAATATAAGGGAAGGCAAGAATGCCAAATTCAATCGCCGTGGCGCCATCTTCCTGGCGGCGGTAAAGACGCAGACGCTGCGCCCATATGTCTAAAATTTGTTTCAAATCCAACCCAATCCCAAAAACGTCAAAAGCCCGGTCAGAGCCGGACTTTTCTTTTAATTTTACGGGATCAAGGGTTAAAAAAAGCTAAATATTACAAATAATTCAGGCGATTAACGCTCTATCATAGCCGCCGCCGGGTCGTAAACACCGGGCCCGTTCATGCGGCTGGCCTGCAAGGCGGCGGAAAGTTCTTCTTCCAGCGGCATAAGCGCGTTCATAAACCGTCCCAGCGCGGCCTGCGCCCCTAAAATCCGGGCAAATTGCTCCAGTGCACTTTGCGGTTTGGGAAGCTGCATGACTTTCAGTTGGTGACGGTTTTTAAGACCAAGCTCTTTGGCCGTATAATCAAGTGCATCATTTAAGCCGCCCAGCGCATCGACCAGTCCGTTTCCAAGTGCTTCCTTCCCGGTCCAGGCGCGCCCGCGCGCGATTTTCCGGACCGCATTTTCAGATAGACCGCGCCCTTTGGCCACACGTTCAAGGAAGCTTTTATAGGTCTCATCAATGATGACATTCATGCGTTTGGCCTCTGCCGGGTCAAAGGGCTGGTTAATTGACCACATTTCTGCATTTTGTCCGCGCTGGACAATATCCCAGTTCACGCCCAGCTTTTTCCAAAGCTCGCTCAACTCAAACTTGCCCATGACCACGCCAATCGACCCGGTCAATGTCGAGGGCAGAGCAAAAATATGGTCCGCATCGGCTGCAATCCAGTACCCGCCGGACGCAGCGACCGCGCCCATAGATACAATAACTTTCTTACCTTTATCTTTTGCCCGAAGAATGGACCGGCGGATTGTTTCAGAGGCTGACGGACTGCCGCCTGGACTATCAATCCGAAGGATAATTGCTTCGACAGACTCATCCTTCATCGCCGTATTGATCGCCCCGGCTATTTCATCTGCCGCTGCCGCCCCCTCATTGCCTTTCGCGGTCGGCATAATCTGGCCGGTTGCATAGATCAAGGCAACCTTTTTAGTTGTGCCAAAATCAAAACGGTTTTTATTCTGAAGCGTTTGTGCGTAATGAGTCAGCGCCAGCATCTCTGGTTTTTTCCCATCCGCTTCATAGCCAAGAGATTTACGTGTCTCAGCAATCAAACGATCAGCGTAATCCAGCCGGTCGATCAGCCCGGCTTTTAACGCCTCATCCCCGGTCAACAAGCCCTTATCCATGACCTTTTTAAGCCTGACCCCGCTCACCTCCCGGCGCTTTGCAATTTCTTTGAAAGCGCGGTCATAAAAATCATCGGCAATCGCATTAAAAGTTTCCCGCGATTCTTTTGACATTTCCTTATTGGTAAAATTCTCCATCGCGCTTTTGTAAGACTCGCGCTGATAAAACTGTGGGCGCACACCAACTTTTTCCAAAAGGCCACGCCCGTAAGGCATTTCAAAGGCCAGACCTGAAAAAGACACCATACCAACCGGCTGCATCCAGATTTCATCAAAAGCAGAGGCCAGGTAAAACGTCCCAAGCCCTGCGCCAATGCCACCATAAGACGAAGAATAAATTTTCGCCGGCTTGCCGGATTTTCGGAAACGGTCAATTGCCGGGCGGATTTCCTCGATATGGGCCAGACCAACACCCGTCCCTTCCAGCCTGACCAGCAAGCCTTTCACCCGCTCATCTTTTGCCGCCGCTTCTAGCGCATCAACAACCTGGCGCACAGTTGGCCGCTTAAACGGGAACGGATCGGTCAGGCTTGGCTGGCTCGCGCGTTCCCCGATGCCATGTTCCAGGTTCAGGGTTAAAATCATTTCCGAAGGCATCACCGGGCCGGACTGGCGCATGGCGCCGCCGAGAAAGCCGGCCAGAAAAGCGGAAAATAGCACCACGGCGCCGATCATCATACAGGTGCGCTTTAAGACATTCAGCGCAATCCGCGGCCAGTTCCAGCGCTTGCGCCGGATAATTTCCCCGCGTGATTTGGGTTTATAAAAGAGAGAGCCGCTTCGATATGTCATGCCTCCATCTTATCGCCCCTATCCCTTTTGTCACGTAGAATTACAATGTAAATTTCCCTTATTTAGAACAAACAGGTTTTTATCTGGACAAGGCGCAAGGAGCGACGTGTATAAATAAATACACGAGCGACACAGCAACGCAGTCCAGATGAAAAGATAGCTGTTCTAAAGACACTGCGCTTTATGACGCAGCCAGTGATCGGCCAGTACGCAGGCCATCATCGCCTCGCAGACAGGTGTGCCGCGCAGGCCCACGCACGGGTCGTGCCGGCCCTTGGTAACAATCTCTGTCTCTTCGCCGTCCTTGGTGATGGTATTGACGGGTGTCAGGATCGAACTGGTGGGTTTGAACGCCACGCGCACGACGATGTCCTGCCCACTTGAAATCCCGCCCAGAATCCCGCCTGCATTATTCGACTGGAAGTCCGGCATCCCATCCGCCCCGGCCCGAATTTCATCAGCATTTTGTTCGCCGCCCCACTCGACGGCATCAAACCCCGCGCCGATTTCCACGGCCTTGGTCGCGTTAATGCTCATCATCGCCTTGGCGAGATCGGCATCCAGCTTATCATAGACCGGCGCCCCAAGCCCTGCGGGGATACCACTGGCCACTACCTCCACCACCGCGCCGGCGGAGGAGCCGGCTTTGCGCTGACCGTCGAGATATTCTTCCCAAACAGAAACCGCCTCTTTATCGGGGCACCAGAACGGGTTTTCACTGACAAAATCCCAATCCCAGTTCTCGCGGTTAATCTTATGTGGCCCAACCTGCACAACCGCACCTTTGATAGCAACATTGTCGCTTAAAGCATGATTTAATACCTTCCGGGCAATAGCCCCGGCGGCCACACGCATGGCGGTCTCCCGCGCCGAAGAGCGCCCGCCGCCGCGATAATCGCGAATCCCGTACTTTTCCTGGTAGGTGAAATCCGCATGGCCGGGGCGGAATTTATCCTTAATCTCGCTGTAATCCTTTGATCTGGCGTCCTCGTTGCGGATCAGCAGGCCAACAGGAGTCCCCGTTGTCTGCCCCTCAAATACGCCGGAGAGGATTTCAACCATATCGCTCTCTTTGCGCTGGGTCGTAAATTTGCTCTGCCCCGGCTTGCGCGCATCCAGGAAGGGCTGGATATCCGCCTCACTCAGCGCAATACGCGGCGGCACACCATCCACCACGCAGCCAATCGCCGGCCCGTGGCTCTCGCCAAAGCTTGTATATTGAAAGAGTGTTCCGAAACGGTTTCCTGACATGAAGAGTATTTAACGTGAAGAATGACGGGAAGGCAAAAGAATTATAATTCCGATGGGCCAATTGGTTTAAAGCCTTCCAGAACAGCATCTGCGTTTATATTGCGAATATGGCGACCGTGTTCTTCCTGCCAGATTTCCTGAAAACGCGGCTTGTCAAATTCCAGCAAATCAACACAGGATCGAAAGCGATCTATCTGCATATTGGAGTCTAGGTTGAGAACACTATTCACCTTTTCTCCGCCGAGCACCAACCCGGCAAAATTGACCTCACGCTCCCCATCCGTCGAGAAATCATAGACCTTAACTGTGATCCCCGAATCTATAAACCTCCAGATAGAAGATGGATCGTCTTCGTCCAGCAAAGACAGCGCTGCTTTAACATTTTCTTCGCTCTTAGAAAATATATCTAACTGCCCCTCATAGGGCTTGCGTTTCAGGCTGTTAACAAGCACACACCACCCCTCAAAACTTATACTATCATCAAGAATTGTTTCTCCAAACTCGACACCATGCTCTGTGGCAAGCCACCCCATTTTTTGCCAGAAGTAAGCGCCTATAGTTTCAGTATTACATTCAATAAACCGATCACCATTTTCTTTAAAAAGATCAATGCTGTTACGCACCAATATTGGCGCAATATTTAATCCTCTAAAAGAATTATGGGTATAAATCTTTCCTACACCGCTTCTATACCCTTTCTCCCGTCCTTCCGCTGTCACAAGGGCCAATTCCAGGACAGCCAGAGCATCTATATTTCTAGGAAAATTAAGAGAGCGGTCTATCCTTACAACTTCATGATACAAACATTGCTCATGAGGTTCTGTAATACGCACATTCAAACCTAGGTCAAGCCCTGCATCGAGCTTGGCTTTAATAGTTTCTGTTTTAAATGTCTTGGAATAATTCATGCTTTTTGTCATGAATTATGTATTATCAAAGATTTGTGGTTATGTCAACTGATTAGGCCGCTTTTTCTTCTTTTTTCGGCGCGATAGAGGAGAGAAGTTCAGCCGTATCGGCGGCGCTATCGACGCTGCACATGCCGACTGTATGATAGCCCGCATCAACATGCATGACTTCGCCGGTGACCCCGCTGCCCAGATCGGACAGGAGAAACAGGCCGGAGCGCCCGACATCTTCGATTGTCACATTCCGGCGCAATGGCGCGTTCAGTTCATTCCATTTCAGGATGTAGCGGAAATCGCCGATCCCGCTCGCCGCCAATGTCTTAATCGGTCCGGCAGAGATCGCATTGACGCGGATATTGCGCGGGCCTAAATCAGCGGCCAGGTAACGCACGGAGGCCTCCAG
>JANQIB010000111.1 GCA_028282385.1 Alphaproteobacteria bacterium | reverse complement strand
AATACACATAAAAGCGGAAAAAACGCAGGATCCGTAACACATCCTCGGCAATGCGCGTGGCCGGATCCCCGGCAAAGATAATCCGCCGCGCTTTTAAATCCTCAAAGCCACAGCCCAGCGGATCAAAAATCCGCCCGTCCGGCGCGGCCAGCAAAGTATTCAGCGTAAAATCACGGCGCTGCGCATCTTCGGTCCAGTCCTGCGTAAAGGCTACAACCGCCCGCCGCCCATCGGTTTCGACATCCTTACGCAGCGTTGTAATTTCAAATCCCTGCCCGTCTGCCACTGCCGTGACCGTACCGTGCTCAATCCCGGTCGGTACAGCTTTCAGACCTGCCGCTTCCAGCCGCTTTATCACCTCTTCGGGTGTAAATTGTGTAGCCAGGTCGATATCCCCCGCCGACAGGCCCAAAAGCTCATTCCGCACGCATCCGCCGACAAACAGGATCTTCGGAGCGTCCCCACTACCTTCCAGCGCGGCAAGAACAGCCCGGACAGGCGCCGCCGTCATCCAGTCTGGCGGGGTTATCGTTTCAATGGGGATCATGCCTTGCGAATACCTTTCTTTCACTTCAGCCCTATATTAGAGTGTTTTAACCCCTAAAGACAGAGGCGAGAAGATGACAGAGACGAGCACGACACTTGACGAAAATGAAATTGCAAAAGCCGGTGCAAAATTGCGCGCGGCCCGCACGGAAATCGGCAAAGTTGTTTTCGGCCAGCAGAAAATTGTCGACCAAACCCTGATCAGCTTAATTTCCGGCGGGCATGTATTACTTATTGGTGTACCCGGCCTTGCTAAAACACTTCTGGTGCAAACCGTTGCCAGGGTGATGGGCCTCAGCAATGCGCGCATTCAATGTACGCCGGACCTGATGCCTTCCGATGTTCTCGGCTCCGAAGTTTTGGAGGAAGAGGAAGACGGCAAGCGACATTTTCGTTTTATCGAAGGTCCTGTCTTTACGCAGTTCCTCATGGTTGATGAAATTAATCGTGCCAGCCCGAGGACCCAGTCCGCGCTATTGGAAGCGATGCAGGAAAAGCAAGTGACGGTGAGCGGACAGCGCCGCGCTTTGCCAAACCCGTTTCATGTCCTCGCCACACAAAACCCGCTGGAACAGGAAGGGACTTACCCGCTGCCCGAAGCGCAGCTTGACCGGTTCCTGATGCAAATTGATGTTGATTACCCGGACCGCGATACGGAGCGGCAGGTTCTCCTTGTCACAACCTCAAATGACCTGCCGGACGCCGCGCAGGTTATCAGCGCTGAAGATTTAATCGACATTCAAAAACTTGTTCGTGATATGCCGGTCGGCGATCAGGTCGTTGATACAATCCTGTCGGTCGTACGCGATGCACGGCCTGAAGAAGGCGCGCCGGAACTTGTCAAAAATTACGTTCACTGGGCTCCGGGTCCGCGCGCGGCGCAAGCCCTGATCCTGGCGGTCCGCGCCGCGGCACTTTTAGATGAACGCCACACGCCAAGCCTTGATGATGTCCGTGCGCTGGCACAGCCTGTCTTAAAGCACCGCATGGCGCTTGATTACCGCGCCCGCGCCGACGGCATCACATTGCAGGATATTCTGGAGAGTATTTTTAAAAAGAACGGGCTGTAATGTGGGCGTTTTTTCACCAGGCCAAAGAGACATCACAAAACGCTGAAGACGTTCTGGATCAGGCAAACCGGCTTGCCTCCCATGCTTATGCACCAGGCTTTCATGCCGCGCGCAAGGCCGGGCAGGGAGAAAGCTTCTGGCAGTTTCGCCGCTACCTGCCGGACGATCCGCGGCGCGATATTGACTGGCGCAAAAGTGCACGCAGTGAAGCAACCATTATCCGCCAGCGGGAAGATCAAAAAGCGCAGAGCCTTCATCTCTGGGTTGACCCGAATAGCGGGATGGATATTTCTTACGCTTCAAAACGTCCGGCAAAAACCCACTGCGCGAATGTCCTAACTCTTGCGCTTGGATTTTTGGCGCTGCGCCAGCATGATATTGTCCGCTCCATCGGCTCTGACAGCGTGGCCGCGCGCAGCGACCAAAGCATGGCGGATCTTGCACATCATTTTGAACAAAAAAGAGCGCCGAATTTTGCAGATCTGCAAAACACGCCATTATCCGGATCCGGTCTGTATGTACTTGCCGGCGATTTTTTAGAGCCTCCTGAAAGAATAGAAAAAAATCTCAAACACGCTGGCCACCCGGATAAAAAATTCCTACTCCTGCACTGCCTTGACCCGGATGAACTCACCCTGCCCTATACAGGCCGCGTCCTGTTTTCAAATAGCGCCGAAGAGTCATCACAGCGGATTGATCACGTTCCGGATGTGAGCGCCGCCTATCAGGAAAAAATGCAAAGCCATCTGCGCGCTCTTGAAGAATTATGCGCTGCGCAGGGCATTTTATATCTGCGCCATCTTTGCGGAGAGGATATGGCGAAAACACTGAACGCTGCCATTCACCTTTTAAATGAGGAAAGCCGGGGCGCATGATTTCTTTTTTCACGCAAATCGGCTTTTTAAATCCCTGGGCACTCAGTGCATTGCTGACCCTGCCGGCGCTGTGGTTCATCCTGCGCATTCTCCCGCCGGCGCCGCGGCGGATTATTTTTGCACCTTTCCGCTTCCTGAAGGATTTAACCGCGCAGGCCAAAACGCCAAGCCATACCCCGTGGTGGATTTTGCTCTTGCGGCTATTGATTTTAACCTGCCTGATTATTGCCTTTGCCCGCCCGGTCTTCCAGCTCAGCAAGGACCCTGTCGCGTCAGCCCCCCTCCTCCTCATTCTTGAAAATGGCTGGGACGCCGCGGCAAACTGGAAAGAAGCGCAAAGACAGGCCCGCGATGCCATCTCAAAAACTGCGCGCGCCGGCGACGATATTTATCTTTTAACAACGGCTCCGGCGCCCAAAAATGAAAAACAAATCAGCCTTCAGGGCCCATTGACTCAAGCACAAGCTTTTTCAGAAATATCCGCTATTCCTTTATACCCATGGCCGTCAGATTTTAATGAAACCACCAAAGCGCTAAACACAAAAGATCTGCCCGCAAACATAAAAACACTCTGGATCGGCACGGGCAGTTTTTCAAACATGCCTGAGCGTTTTGTGAATGCGCTTTTAGAGCGCAGTGATTCCGTTTCCTATATGTCCTGCCCGGCTCAAAGCTGCCCGCTCCTGCTGCGCAGCGCCGATCAGGAACATGAATATATGATCGAACAAAGCGTCTCTTCCCCGCAAAAAAGAAACATCACCCTCGATTTCTTAAACAAAAGCGGAAAGCGCCTTTACAGCGAAAAAACCTCACTGATCAATAAACGGACTTTTATCAAACCGGACATCCCGGCGGAAATATCAGGGAAAATAAGCCGCATAGACATCAGAAATGAGGGAACGGCCGGGGGCGTCCTTCTTCTCCCGGGTGAAAAACAACGAAAAAATATCGGCTTCATCTCGGCAAAGGAAATTGAAGATACCAAACCTTATATCGACGGGATTTTTTATTTGCAGCGCGCTTTATCACCTTATGCTGATTTACGCGCCGGGCGCCTGCAGGCTTTTTTAAAAGAGCAAACAGAAGAAGATATCCTGATTGCGCAAGGCGCCCTGAATATTTCTCCGCAAACAAAAGAAAAACTTATCAGCTGGATTGAAAGTGGCGGCGTCCTGCTGCGTTTTGCCGGAGAAAATATGGAGGAAAATTACGAAGATGCTCTATTTCCAGTGAAACTTCGCTCCGGCCAGCGTTCTCTGGAAGGCGCTTTAACATGGGATGAACCAAAAACCTTAAGCCGCTTTGAAGAAAATACGCCTTTATCCTCCCTGCCCGCCGATCAAAGCATTTCAGTCAGCCGCCAGGTTCTGGCCGACCCGGCTTTTTCACTGGAAGGGAAAGTCTGGGCCACACTGGATGATGGCACACCGCTTATCACAGCGGCGCCGCGCGGCAGCGGATGGCTGATCTTTGTCCATACAAGCGCCGCGCCCGAATGGTCCAACCTGCCGCTCAGCGGGCTTTATGTTGGTATCCTGCAAAAAATAACGGACCTATCCTCAAACAAAACACAAACTCAAAACGGCAAAGGTTTTTATAAACTATCTGCGCTTCTAAATGCAGATGGCCGTTTTGAAACGCCAGACACAAACATAGAAATAACCAGGGAAGAATTCCTCAACGCTCCTCCCGGACTGAACGCTCCGCCGGGATTTTATATCTATGCGGACGCAGAATATCCGCGCGCTCTTGGCAATCATCTTCCGCGCCTGACAAGCGCGCGTGAGGCCCTGCCTAATTCCATTTCCATTCTGTCTTTTGCCAACGATCTGGAAAAAGACCTGACGGCTTTATTTATCGCTGCCGCCTTCGCGCTCTTCTTATTTGACTGGCTGGTTATGATCGCCTTATCGCGCATTCCCATGCGAACTGCCCTGCCAGTTATTTTTGTTTTATCGCTTGTTTGTTTACCGAACGCCGCAAAAGCGCAAAATAATGACCTGATCTACGCAAATACATTACATCTGGCCTATCTAAAAACAGAAAACTTCCAGAATAATCAAGCCGCGCAGCGCGGCCTTGAAAATCTTGCCCGCGCCCTGTCTGAGCGCACCTCGATTGAACCGGGAGGCGTGGCCGCCATTAATCCCGAAACAGACACACTGGCGTTTTTCCCGTTTATTTACTGGCCGATTGGCCAAACAGTTCCAAAACTGAGTGAAAACGCCTTGGAAAATTTACGCTCTTACATGGCCCATGGCGGAACCCTGCTGATTGACACACAGGATGGCCGCGCCCGTTTTGATTTTAGTGATAAAAGCAAAGCGCTCCGGGAGCTCGCCATGGCTTTGGATTTTCCACCGCTGCAAATGATCCAAAAAGAACATGTTTTAAATAAAAGCTTTTATCTTCTGGAAGACCACCCGGGGCGATATGCCAGCGCGCCGCTCTGGATCGCGTCAGGCAAAAGTGAAGTCTCTCCTGTTTTACTGGGCGGGAATGACTGGGCCGCGGCCTGGGCAAATTTACGTGAAGATGGCGGGCTTGATCCTATCCTGACCGGCAAAACCCGGCGCGAAGAAATGGCGCTGCGCTTTGGCATTAATATCACGATGTATGCCCTGACCGGAACTTATAAGGCTGACCAGGTTCATATTCCGCATATCTTAAAACGGTTGGGGAAATAAAAAGAAATGGATAACCTGGCCATAACCTTCTTTCCCCTTCTCCCGCAGAGCATTCTCATTGCTCTGGTCGCGGTCGTGGCCTTATTACTCCTGACCTCTCTCGCATTTAAACGGGAAATTATCTTAAGCCGGATCTTATTAAGCGCACTCTTCCTGTTTTATCTTGCCGGCCCTTCTTTACAGGAAGAAACCCGCACACCGCTTAAAGATACAGCCCTGATTGTCATTGATGAGTCCGCCAGTCAGAAACTTGGAAACCGCGTAACAATGACGCAGGACATCCATGACCACTTAAAAACATCATTGGAAGGGAATGAGTCACTGGATTATACCACCACGCGCATCGGCGATATCACGCAAAACCGGACAGCGTTATCAGGTGAAATTTTAAAATCTCTGGAAAATATTCCCCAAAATCGCCGCGCCGGGATTGTGATCATCACTGACGGACAAATCCATGGGTCAGTGACTGCATTAACCGAAGAGCAAACTGGTCCGGTTCACGTCTTCCTGACGGGACACAAAAAAGAAACTGACCGCTATATCGAACTCATTGAAAGCCCTGCTTACGGCATTGTCGGGCAAAGTGTGCCGGTTCGTTTCCGCATTCGGGAAAACCCGACTTCTACCGGCTCTTCTCTGCCCGTTACGATAACCCCTGATGATGGTCAAAGCCGGGAAACCCTTCTCCAGACAGAAGAAGAACATAGTTTGACGCTGAATATCGATCATCCGGGCGCTAATTTTTTTGAACTCAGCATTCCCGCGAAAGAAAATGAATTAACCGCCGTCAATAATAAAATCTCTTTTTCGGTGAACGGGGTGCGGGACAGGCTCAAAGTTTTACTTGTATCCGGCAAGCCGCATATGGGAGAGCGGATGTGGCGTAACCTTTTAAAAAGCGATCCGGCGGTTGACCTTGTGCACTTTACGATCCTGCGCCAACCGGACAAGCGTGACAATGTTCCGCAAAGAGAACTCTCTCTCATTCCCTTCCCTTTTCAGGAACTCTTTGAAGAAAAGCTTTACGATTTTGATTTGATTATTTTTGACCGCTATACCTTAAACCGTATTCTACCGCTGCATTATTTTCAAAATATCTCTTCTTATATCCTGCAGGGCGGTGCGTTAATGGAAGTAAGCGGACCGGAATATGCCGGCGATGCCTCCATCTACAACACGGCCCTGAAATCCGTTCTTCCGCTCAAACCGACAAGCAATGTCATAGAACAGGCCTTTTACCCAAATTACACACAAACCGGGCAAAACCACCCGATTACAAAAGAAAAAATTGGTTCTTTTCAAAAAACGGGCCCGTGGCTGAGACATGTCGCAACAACCATTCAAAATGAACAGGACCGGATTTTGATGACCGGTACAGATAACTTTCCCCTGATTGTCATTGGTGAGCGTGAAAAAGGCCGCATTGCCCAGCTGGCCAGTGACCAGATCTGGCTTTGGGAACGTGCCTATAAAGAAGGCGGTGCCCACACCAAGCTTTTACGGCGTCTGGTTCACTGGCTGATGAAAGAGCCGGAACTGGAGGAAGAAAAAATCAGCATTGATTCTAACGGTCAAAATGCCGTCATCAGCCTGCGTTTAATGAACCCTCCGCAGGAAACCGTCACCGTCACCCTGACAAAGCCAGACGGGGAAAAGAGCGAGATAAATTTAACCGCCGATCAGCAAACAGGAGCTTTTCAAAATTCATTTTTGGCCGATCAACCCGGCTTGTACAAAGTTTCATATCAAAATATGTCCGCGATTTATGCCGCTGGTGATTTAAAAAGTCTTGAATTTCAAAATGTCCTGACAACGACAGGTCCATTACAAGATATCGTCAAAAAAAGCGGCGGCCGTTTTATCTGGACAGAAGAGAAATCAAAAACAAATATCCGGCACGTCGAACAAGGCCGGAAAATGTCAGGCTTTGGATGGATCGGATTGCAAAAAAATAATAGCTATACAATTAAAGAAACAAGCGCCAAGCCTCTGTTATCACATTCTGCCTGGCTTACCCTGTTTTTAGCAGCGCTTCTGCTCGGATGGCTGCGCGAAAGCAAAAACTAAACACCCCATTTTTGCGCCAGCAAAGCCGCCTGCGTTCTATTCACAACATTTAACTTTCTGCAAATCCCGCGAACATGCAATTTTACTGTCACAACCTCTATCGATAAACTATTTGCAATTTCTTTATTGGACGCGCCCTGTTTCAGATACTGCAAAACCTCTTTTTCACGGGCTGTCAGACTGGAGAAATCGGGCATGTCAGACTGCAACGTTTTATCAAACTGATAAATTGTTTCACAATCTACGCCCATATAAATATCCTGAAGGATACCAAACAGTTTACGCGCCGGGATATCCGCCGGAAAAGAATATTTTATTTTGACATGTCTTTGCAACATAGAGGTCAAATCGCGACGCCCAAGCAAACAGGTTGCCGGCATAACCTGAACTGCATTTATAATTTTTTCCGCATCACAAACAGGATCCGTGAAATCCATCATATCAACCAGGCAAATATCAAAATTTTCTGTGGGCTTATCATACGCACTAAATTCAAATATCCAGTCTGGATAGATATGCTGCAGGTAGAATTTCAGACTTTCGGCAAAAACACGTTGCCGGGTTAAAAAATAAATACGCATCGAACTCATCCTTACGTTGAACCTGGATAAGACGATGCAAAAATGCGGCCACAAAGCGCGCAAGATAAATCCTTGTTTTTATTAAAAGCAAAAAGGAAAAAAGAAAAAATGTTTTTGCAAACCGCAAAATTTTTTGCAGGCTGCAATATTACCGCATCGCAATATGGATTGGATAACGGGGCGGCGGTTGTTTCGATTTTAATTTTTGACGGTACACATAAACCGCTTCCAGAACACGCTGTACATAGTTGCGCGTTTCATAAATCGGAATTTCCTCGATCCACTTAATAAGATCAACACCGTCCTGACGCGGATCACCATTTTCAACAATCCACCGGTCAACTCTCCCCGGACCGGCATTATAGGCCGCCAAAGCGAGCGCATAATGCCCTCCGTAACGATCCACCATTCTCTGGATATAAGACGAGCCAAGTTTGATATTGTAATCAGGCTTGCTGACCAGCCATTGTTTTTTATACCCGACGCCTTCTTTCCGCGCTGTTTCCCGCGCCGTTCCCGGCATTAACTGCATCAGGCCAAGCGCCCCGGCAGGGCTGCGCGCATATTGATCAAAGCGGCTTTCCTGCCGGATCAATCCATGGATGAGCGCCCACTCAACATCTTTTATATGCCTAAGGTCCGATGTCCGCTGCGGATAGGCGAGCTGACCAAGCCAGTGACCGTCACGAATACTATCCTGGGTAATGGCAATCGCAATATGGGG
>JANQIB010000091.1 GCA_028282385.1 Alphaproteobacteria bacterium | reverse complement strand
GAATGTTGAAAAACGCTGTAATTTTTTAAAAATCAATAGCTGCGATGCCAAAACCCGCCGTGACCTTGAGCCTCCAGCTGATCTTGTCTTTCTGGATCCGCCCTATAACCGTTCGCTTGTCCCGCTGGTGATTGCTGCGCTTATCAAGAAAAACTGGATTTCTGAAAACCCGACTTTCGTGATCGAAGTTTCAAAGCCGGAGATGGTCACGATGCCGGAGCTGGAGATTGTGCAGGATAAGCTATATGGCGATACGAAGATTTTGATTGCGCATTTGGCAGGGGCAAAGTAAGCAGGTGGCCATGAAATCTTCCAAAGCACAGAAGCTGAACGGCAACGCCTCTATTCCGGGTGATAAATCCATCTCGCACCGCGCCTTGATGTTTGGCGGGCTGGCGGTTGGTCGCACGGAAATTAAAGGTCTTCTTGAAGGGGAAGATGTTTTGCATACGGCTGAGGCGATGCGCGCCATGGGCGCGGAAACTACCCGTTTAGGCGAGGGGCACTGGGAATGCCACGGCGTTGGTCTTGGCGGCCTGAAAGAGCCCGAAACTGCGCTTGAAATGGGCAATAGCGGGACGTCAACGCGCCTTCTGATCGGGCTTGTGGCGGGCCATCCGGTTACCGCGACCTTTACCGGCGATGCGTCTCTCTCAAAGCGCCCGATGGGCCGCGTGATGAAACCTTTGGAGCAAATGGGCGCGGTTTTTGCTGCGCGCGAGGGCGGAAAATTACCACTCACCGTAACCGGGCCAAAAGATATTTTGAATATAGATTACCGCCTGCCGGTGGCCTCGGCGCAGGTCAAATCGGCGGTGATGCTCTGCGGTTTAAATGCCCGCGGCCGCACAACTGTGATCGAGGACAAACCCACCCGTGATCATACTGAAAATATGCTGCGCCATTTCGGGATTGAAGTAGAGGTTGAGGATCTGGAAGACGGCGCGCAAGCCATTCATCTTATGGGGCAAAAAGATCTTGTTGCTCCAAAAGAAATTATTACCGTTCCGGCTGATCCCAGCTCTGCCGCTTTTCCGGTTGTTGCGGCGCTGATCAATCAAGGTTCGGAGATTACACTTTCCGGTATTGGGCTAAATCCGCGCCGGGCGGGGCTTTATGACACGCTTCTTGAGATGGGCGCGGAGATTACGTTTGAAAATAAACGTGAAGAAGGCGGGGAGCCGATTGCGGATCTTATTGTGCGCTCTTCTTCCTTAAAAGGCATTGATGTGCCGGAGGCCCGTGTGCCCAGTATGATTGATGAATTTCCAGTGCTGGCCGTGGCGGCTTCCTGTGCAAATGGAACAACCCGGATGAGGGCCCTCGAAGAGCTACGGGTCAAGGAAAGCGACCGCCTGCTGATGATGGCGGAAGGCCTGAAAGCCTGCGGCGTAGAGCTTGAAATGGGAGAAGACTCCCTGACCATCCATGGAAATGGCAGGGCGCCGCGCGGCGGCGCCACGATCAAGACTGCGCTGGATCACCGGATTGCAATGAGTTTCCTGGTGCTTGGCAGCGTCACAGACGAACCTGTTACCATTGATGACGGTGCGCCGATTAAAACCAGTTTTCCGTCTTTTGTGCAGCTAATGAATAATCTCGGCGCAGCAATCGAATAAAATCCCTCTCCCTTAGGGAGAGGGCAACGAGGCTTTGCAAGCTTTGCTTGCGACAATAGCCGAGTGGGTGAGGGTTTATAATCTTTCCTTTATCGATAAATTTTACTCCCTCACCCAGCTTCAGCTAAATTCGTGCTACGCACTCATTAAGCTTGCGCAACCCTCTCCCCATGGGAGAGGAAAAAATTAATTTTCTTTTTGGTCCCCTTCCGGACGCCAGAAAGCCGCCCAGGTTTTGAGAGGGATAATATAAGGCTCATTTCCATGCGGGCGGTAATAACTATCAACGACAAAAACCTCTTTTGTTTCTTTGTCCCGGATGGCGGCGCTGTTATGCGGCCAGGCACCGTCAACGAAAAAACCGCGATGGACCGGCGGAGCTTTTTCATGGAATTTCAGAATGTCTGCCTCATGGATAAAATCAAGATAAAGCGAGGCGTTAATCGTCTCGTCAATACAGTCCATCTGCGTTTCGCGCTCTTCTTCGAAGGTTTCGGCCTTCGGTTTATCATCGGTCAGGCCTGATGATTTCCCGGCATAAATCTCAATCCGTTTCATTGCCCGTGCAATTTGCGTACGCTCTTTTTCCGGGGTTTTGGCGGCAGGCTTAAAGCTGCGTAAAACGCGCTTCCACTGGCCTTTTGTCATTTTGGCGGGTGTACGATAATAACAGCTGTAACCGCTACAGACGGCAAAATTCTGCGGTGTAAAATCCGGATTCTGATAAGGATATAAGTTCATGCCGCGGTTATTGCAGGCAGATAGAGCCAAAATTGCTGCAGCAAGAAGAATGAATTTCATCGGGAGATTATGCCGCTTTTAAAGCGTCATGCAAGGCCTGAACCTGCGTGGATATGGCTTTGTCATCTGCGCCCTCGCCGATTTGCTCGACAATGGCAGATCCGACCACAATCCCGTCGGCAATGGCTGACATGGCGCTGGCATCTTCGGGTGTTTTGATCCCAAAGCCCGCGACGACCGGCAGATTGGTGGTTTTTTTGATCTCTTTAATGTGCGCGCCAACTTCGTCAACGTTTGCAGATTTTGTCCCGGTCACGCCTGTGATCGAGACATAATAAAGAAATCCGCCCGCGCCGTTTAAAACGGTTTGAAGGCGCGCTTCATCCGTGGTTGGGGTCACAAGCCGGATGATGTGTAAACCATTTTGCTGCGCTAGCGGAGCCAGTTCATCAGCTTCTTCCGGCGGCAGATCGACAAGGATCAAACCGTCCACACCGGCCGCGGCGGCGTCTTTCATAAAGGCGTCCGGGCCGTAAGCCAAAACCGGGTTCATATAACCCATCAGGACAATCGGTGTGTCCGTATTTTTGCTGCGAAAATCCTGCACCATTTTCAGTGTCTGTTTCATATTCGCCCCGGCCTCTAATGCCCGCAGGCCCGCAGCCTGGATCGCCGGACCGTCCGCCATCGGGTCGGTAAAAGGCATGCCGATCTCTATGATGTCTGCGCCGCTGCCTGGCAGAGCCGCTAAAATGGATGCGCTCTTGGCCGCGTCCGGATCGCCTGCCGTAATAAAGGTCACCAAGGCTTTCCGGCCCTCGGATTTTAGTTTTTCAAATATGGTTTCAATGCGGTTCATTCTTCTACCCCGATACAAACGAGAACTTCATGCAGGCCCTCTTCAAAAAAGCGGGGGCCGTAAATTTCAATGTCGCACTCATAGGTGCGGTTTAAGTCCGACTTCCAGATCGCACCCCAGGTTTCGATCAGGGCTTTGGGCTGCTCCCCGGTGGCGGCAAAAATCTGGTAATTGGCCTGCGGCACAAAAACCGCATCCATCCCGTCTGGTAAAGTGAAATCATCTTTGGCCACGCGGCAGCCGATGGTGAGTTTATAAGGCTTTGTATGATCGCCCTCATAATCATGGTAGACCGCGTAAATCGCCTCACCGTCTTTGTGCGGGATCGCTTCGCCGACCGCCTGCTCAAAAAAGCGCTGCCACAGCGCATTGATATCATCAACGGCCTTTTCATCTTCATTGCAGGTGGTGACGCTGATCCCGGCAACGGTAAATCCTCCGAGATCCTGCTCCTGCTCTTTTGCTGCGCTCTGGCTCACAAGGTAACTCCCAGTTTTTCTGCAACCGTGAAAATATCCTTATCGCCGCGTCCGCAGAGATTCATCACCATTAAATGATCTTTGGGCAAATCGCCCGCGATTTTGAGGACATGGGCAAAGGCATGAGAAGGTTCGAGGGCCGGGATAATCCCTTCGAGTTTTGAGAGTTGCTGGAAAGCATCGAGCGCTTCGTCATCCGTGACGCTGACATATTCGGCGCGTTTCAAATCATGAAGCCAGGCATGCTCCGGTCCGATGCCGGGATAATCAAGGCCCGCGGAAATCGAATGCGCCTCGGTAATCTGCCCGTCTTCATCCTGCAGGAAGTAGGATTTCATCCCGTGCAGCACACCTTGTGTCCCGCCATTTAAAGAAGCCGCGTGTTTCTCTGTATCTACACCAAGCCCGCCCGCTTCCACGCCGATCAACCGCACGGAAGTGTCATCCAAAAATGGATGGAATAATCCCATCGCGTTCGATCCGCCGCCAATACAGGCCACCACGCTATCAGGCAGGCGGCCTTCCGCGTCCTGCAGTTGTTCACGGACTTCATTGCCGATCACGCTCTGGAAATCGCGCACCATTTCCGGGTAAGGATGAGGCCCGGCGACCGTGCCGATCAGGTAATAGGTATCATGCACATTGGCCACCCAGTGGCGCAGCGCTTCATTCATGGCGTCTTTAAGCGTGGACGAGCCGGAGGTGACCGGCACGACTTCCGCGCCAAGTAACTTCATCCGGAACACGTTCGGCGCTTGCCGTTTTACATCTTCCGCGCCCATAAACACCGTGCAGGGCATATCGAAAAGCGCGCAGACAGTGGCCGTGGCGACGCCGTGCTGGCCTGCGCCGGTTTCGGCAATAATACGCGTCTTGCCCATACGCTTTGCGACCAGTATCTGGCCGAGGCAGTGATTGATTTTATGCGCGCCGGTATGGTTTAGCTCATCGCGTTTGAAATAAATCTTCGCGCCGCCCAGATGCTCTGTTGTGGCTTTCGCGTAATAGAGCGGGGAAGGCCGGCCAACATAATGTGTGGCCAGGTCTTTAAATTCATCCCAAAAGGCCGGGTCCTCTTTGGCTGCATGCCAGGTCTTTTCGACCTCTAAAATCAGGGGCATCAGGGTTTCGGCAACATATCGCCCGCCATAGGGACCGAAATGGCCGTTCTCATCAGGACCCGTGCGGATAGAATTGGCCGGGTGCGGTGTCTCAGGCTTTTGTGTCATGGGGGAGGTTTTAGCGCACTTTATGCTATTTGTCATCCCGCGTGGCGGCGTTCAAAAAAGCCTTAATTTTTGCCGGATCTTTGACCCCGCGCTGGCTTTCCACGCCGCTGGAAACATCCAGCGCGGAAGGTGAGAGTGCTTCCAATGCTGCATTTATATTCTCTTCAGTGAGTCCGCCAGCCAAAAACCAGGGTTTTTTCAGGGGGTTTTCGTCTAAAAATTGCTGCAAAACTGTCCAGTCAAAAGACTCTCCCGATCCGCCGCTTTTTGCATCAAACATCAACCAGTCGGCGGCGGCTTCGAAGCCGGGCACTTTGTCTAGATCCTCTTTGTCTGAAATTGAAATTGCTTTAATCACCGGCAGACTAAATGCGGCCTTAATTTCTGCAATCCGCCCCGGGCTTTCATGCCCATGGAGCTGGATCATATCAAGCGGCACCTCATTCAAAGTTTTTTGGAGGGTTTCATCATCCGGGTCGACAAACAGGCCGACACGGTAGATATCCGCCGGCACATAAGAGGCCAGGTATTTTGCTGTCTCCAGATCGACAAAACGTGGTGAAGGTTCATAAAAAACCAGCCCGACAAAGCGTGCGCCGCCTTTTATCGCGGCAGTCATCGCTTCGGGCGTTTTAATCCCGCAGATTTTAACGCCGGTCATTATGCGGATTTATTCTGCATGTAATGCTGGTAATAATTGGAGAGCACGCCAATCCCGAAAGCATACATGACAGGCTGGAAATAAATCAAAACAGGAACCTGGATCGCAAAAGCGCCGATCAGGGCCATCATGCTGGGAGGCTCATCAGGGCTATATTGCGTCATTGCGACAATAGTGCCAAGAACAGCAGTGCCTGCGATCATATAGACAAAACCGCCCAGGATCACCCGCCAGCTGGCGACCAGCGGCGCGGTCCAGATTTTAATGATATAACCTTTTGTCGCATGGAAAGAGTCCTTTAAGGACATATGGCTTTTGACGGCTTTAGCCGGGAAGTAAAAGCACATTTTGGCAAACAAAAAAATCACGCCGATAATCGCAAGAATAGAGACGATAATGCCGACCGGTCCTAAAAAGATAAGCAGGGCAGAGACGGTGCTGAGCACAAAGGCTGCAACAAAAAGCCCGATCCCCATCCCGATAAAGGCAAGGTCTGTTTTCTCCGGCCGGAACGGGTTCATCACTTCCGCGCGGTCCGGGCCGTGCAGCACGACGCGGTGCCAGGTAATCGCAAAACAGCTGTAAAAATAAGCGGCGATCAGCCCGCCAATGCCAAAAGCCCCTTCCATCTTTGGAAAGATCATATTGACCACAACATCAAGCGCATACAGCCCGAGAATATAAGGTAAGAGTGGTTTCAGATACCTCCAGAAAGAGGGCATGTTTTCCTTGGTAAAAGCGCGGATCATCCGGCCTGTGTCAACGATACCTTCTTGCGGTGTAATGGCAGTCATGGGGCTTCTCCTTTTTAAATCGAATCCATAATTTCTTTTGCTGCGGTTGCCGGATCATCCGCTTTTGTAATCGGGCGGCCGATAACCAGATGCGTCGCACCAGTGGCAACGGCGTCTTTGGGTGTCATCACGCGTTTTTGATCCCCGGCCTCTGCACCGGCCGGGCGGATGCCCGGAACCATCAAAACAAAATCAGGGCCGCAGGTGTCGCGGATCGCCTTTATTTCATGGGCGGAACAGACAACGCCGTCCAGTCCGGCCTCCTGTGTCAATTTCGCCAAAGCGACAACCCGCTCGCTAACACTGCCTTCGTAACCGATCCGGTTTGCTTCTTGTTGGTCGATAGATGTTAGTAAAGTAACGGCCAGTAATTTTGTCTCCGGCGCACAAGATTCTTTGGCCGCGCGCATCATTTCCAGCCCCCCGCTCGCATGTACATTTAAATAAGAGACACCGAGTTTGCTGGCGGCGCGCACGGCCCCGGCCACGGTGTTCGGGATATCGTGATATTTCAGATCGAGAAAAATCGGCGGATGATTACAGCTCTCCAAAATCTCTATCACCCCTTGTGGGCCGTTGGCATTAAAAAACTCCATGCCGAGTTTTACGCCGATCCCGGCCGGTGAGATTTTTGCAATGATCTCCTTGGCCGTGTTTAAATCCGGCGTATCAACCGCGCAGTAAATTTTGGGCAGGCTCGTCATGTTTGTTTTCTGTGTCCTCATGCTCTTTTAGTTTTAAATTCTCAATTTTCGCCAGGCTGTCATTGAGCTCTTTTTCGATCTTTTTATTTGTTTTTTTCAGCGCGCGTTTTTCACTGCGCAGACTTCCCATCGCCACCCATGTTGTCAGGATCCCCATAAACAGACCGAAAGCAAATAGTCCAAGGCCCAGCGTATAAAGCGGGATATCGACCGGTTCGTCAAAGGGACTATAGGTGAAGGAGACGTCCTGACGGTGTGCAATCCCAAACAACACGCCCGCGACAATCAGTGGCACGACAATAATCCAGCGGTAAAGTGTAAACATGCTTTATCCCTTGAGGGCGGGAGAGTGCGGCTTAAAACGAGTCGCGGTCGTAGAAATCATCTTCGGGCGGCTTGCTTTCGTCATATTCGCCGTTCAGCTTTTCGCGCAGGGCCTTTCCGGTTTTAAAGAAGGGCAGGCGCTTGGCTTCAACCTGAACTGTTTCGCCGGTGCGCGGGTTGCGGCCGGTGCGGGCGTCGCGGTGTTTGACGGAAAAAGCGCCAAAGCCACGCAGTTCAACGCGGTCGCCGCGGACTAAAGCCTGCGTAATATCTTCAAAAATCGTATCGACGATTTTTTCAATGTCCCGAAGGAAAAGGTGCGGATTACGCTCCGCCAGCTTTTGAATGAGTTCGGATTTCGTCACTTCTTCCGGCTCCCAAAAATATTAAAAACGCTTATATTTCAAAAGCATGACTCAGATTCTCCGGCCCGTCAAGCCAAATCCCTGATTATAAAGAGTTTTTGTTAGACTTGGCTGTATTCTCCATAAAAATCGGGCCACCCCCGCCGTGGAAGTGGCCCGACCTTTCCAACCTTTTCCTCTGTCAATCCACCTAGGAGATGGGAGAGATATCAGAAAAGGAACTCGTTTTATTCTTCGCCTTTGGCGTCTTCCTCGGCTTTTGCCTCTTCAGCCTCTGCCGTGTCCTCTGCCTTTTCGTCTTTCTTGGCAGATTTCTTGGCCGCTTTTTTCTTAGGCTTGTCTTCGGTGTCGGCTTTTGCGCCGTCCTCATCCTTGCCTAAGGCCGCGCCCAGAATATCCCCAAGAGATGCGCCAGACTCGGTTGAGCCAAACTGTTCGAGGGCCATCTTGTCCTCATCCAGTTCACGCGCCTTGATCGAGAGCGTGAGCGTACGCTTTTTGCGGTCTACGGTCAGGATCTTGGCGTCGACTTTTTCACCAACGGCAAAACGGTCCGGACGCTGCTCGGAGCGTTCGCGGGACAGGTCTGCTTTCTTGATGAAGCCGGTGACGCCGTCATTGACGGTGACGTTAATGCCCTTGTCAGTGGTTTCGGAAACCGTACAAGTGACAACCGCGCCTTTGGCCAGGCCTTTCATTGCGCCTTCGAACGGATCTTCGGTGAGCTGTTTAATACCCAGCGCAACACGTTCTTTTTCCGGATCGATATCGAGGATCTTCACCTTGATACTATCGCCCTTATTATAAGGCTTCAGAGCATCTTCGGTTTGATCTTCCCAGGAGACATCGGACAAATGCACCATGCCGTCCAGTTCCTCGGCAACGCCGACAAACAGGCCGAACTCGGTGATGTTGCGGATCTCGCCCTCAAGCTCTTCATCAACTTTATGGCCTTCCGCAAAGGCCGCCCACGGATTGTCCTGACATTGCTTGATGCCAAGGGAAATCCGGCGCTTGTCCATATCCACTTCAAGAACCATAACCTCAACCTCCTGGGAGGTGGAGATGATCTTGCCGGGATGCACGTTCTTCTTCGTCCAGGACATTTCAGAAACGTGGACCAGACCTTCAATCCCATCTTCCAGTTCAACAAACGCACCGTAATCGGTGATGTTTGTCACGCGGCCTTTATATTTGGCCTGAAGCGGATATTTGGAGTCCACGCCTTCCCACGGATCGCTTTCCAGCTGTTTCATGCCCAGAGAAATCCGTCCGTTTTCCTCATTAAAGCGGATGACCTGAACATCGATATTCTGGCCGACGGAGAGAACTTCGCTCGGATGATTAACCCGTTTCCATGAAATGTCTGTGACATGGAGTAGGCCGTCCACACCGCCCAGATCGACGAACGCGCCGTAATCGGTGATGTTTTTGACCACGCCCTGAACGACAGAGCCTTCCTTGATTGTATCCAGAAGATCGCTCTTGGCTTCTTCACGGGATTCTTCAAGAACCGCGCGGCGCGAAACAACAATGTTTCCGCGGCTCCGGTCCATTTTCAGAATATGGAACGGCTGAGGTGTGCCCATCAACGGGGAGACATCACGCACGGGGCGGATATCGACCTGTGATCCGGGCAGGAACGCCACCGCGCCGCCAAGATCAACCGTAAAGCCGCCTTTGACTTTGCCGAAGATAATCCCGGTCACGCGCTCACCTTTCGTGTGAAGTTTTTCAAGATCAACCCAGACCTCTTCGCGGCGGGCTTTCTCACGGGACAGGACAGTTTCCCCATCATGGTTTTCCATCCGGTCAACATAAACTTCAACCAGGTCGCCGATGCGGACCTCAGGGTCTGCGCCCGGCGTTGAAAATTCGCGGATGGAGATCCGGCCTTCAGATTTCAAACCGACATCGACAATCACAGCGTCGCCATCAATGTCGATAATCTTTCCTTTTACGACAGACCCCTCAAAGGCCTGTTCTTTCATTGAGTCTTCCAAAAGGGCGGCGAACTCGCCGGACTCTTCCCTATCTTTTAAATTTGCAGCAGCATGTGCCATAGTAAAATACTTCCTTTCGGTATTTATAAGTCTGCGCTTTTCGAACACTTTTTTCCGGCGTTAGCCAAGGCCGAAAAGGCAGCTTTGTTTTAGATGGATATTTTGCTTTCGATATAGGCGAGGGCCTGTTCAAAAGCCGCCTCCGCGTCCAGGTCCGATGTGTCTAAAATAAAGGCATCATCAGCCGGGCGAAGCGGAGAAACGGAGCGATCCGAATCCCGTGCATCACGGGCGCGCATCTCCTCTAAAACGGCCCCATATGTAGCCGCCTCCCCCTTATTTTGCAACTCTTTAAATCGCCTGTCGGCGCGGGCTTCAATAGAAGCAGTTATGAAAAGTTTTACAGGAGCATCAGGGCAGATCACCGTGCCGATATCCCGCCCGTCCAACACCGCGCCCGCCTTGCCGTTCGGGGGATTTTGAGCAAATCCGGTCTGAAGTTCCCGTAAGACGGCCCGCACACTGTCATACTGCGCAACCTTGGAGGCCGCACTTCCCGCCTCATGCGTGCGCAGGGCCGGATTTTGCAGGATTTTTTCCGTAATGTTGGCTTTGAGGGTTTTAGCGGCTTTAACCGCGTCTTCTTCATTGGCCGGATCCCCGCCGGCTTCCAATACACCCACCCCGACCGCGCGGTAGAGTGAGCCGGTATCCAGGTGGGCAAAGTCCAGCCTGTCCGCTAAGGCCCGCGCCAGCGTGCCCTTACCCGCCGCGGCGGGCCCGTCAATTGCAATAATGAGAGGTTTGTCAGCCATATCAGGGTTTTAAACTACAGATGGACACAGATAAACACGAAATTTTCTCTACCTGTCATTGCGAGGAGGCCATCAGACCGATGCCGCAATCTGGTCCCTGTCATCCTGAAGGGGTAAAACCCCTGAAGGATCTCCCGGCTTAATAGCATGAGATTCTTCGCTTCGCTCAGAATGACAAAATTCCTTGACTTTCCCTTGATTTTATAGGAATATAATCCTTATAAACACCACAGATCCGCCTGCGGTGTTTTTTATTGCCAACTCCAAAGGATATCATCATGAAGATTAAACTGAATAAGCCGTTCACGGCCAACTCTGCCGTGGACGAATTTGACGTGCGCCAGGTTAAAAAGGCGCTCAACCGTCTGGGCTATTACATGCCCTATGAGAAAACCGGGATTACGGGCATTCCCGACCGCGAAGTCTTTGCCGCGCTTAAAAAATTCCAAGGAGATCACGGCCTGCCCGCGACAGGTACGGCCAAACCCGGCGATGCCACTGTGCAAAAACTGGGTAGTGAAGCGGGTCAAAAGAATGACGGGCAATATATCTGGCGCACAGTCGGGGACAATAAAGTCCGTAAAAGCCACGCCGAACTGGAAGGCGAAGTGCGCGATTTTGCTGACAAACCCGATCCCGGCGAAGAACCCGGTTGCCGCTGCTGGGCGGAGCCTGTGACGCAGGCGCAAGGTTTGAAGCAGGTTGTGACAAGCGAAATCAATGATGCTGAAGATAAGTGGACAGCATTCCACTTTGGCTGGCATTTTAGATTTGGTCACGGCAAGCCGGTAACCCTACCTGAAATCGGCTATCTAAGGGATGTCGTTAACAAAGCCCGTGAAATCATGTTTCATAAAATTGAGACTCAGGTTGCTGACGAGATGAGAAAGATACAGTCTGGTCAATTAGTTTATACAACCTCAAACAGCTATCCAAGATTATCTGAAGTCCACTGGGTTTTAGGAAAAGGAACAATTGAAACAAAGACAGAAGGCCAAGTGAAAAAAGACGGCGATATTTTATATATAAAAGCAACAGTTCAATATAGCTATTTTGACGAAATCACAGATCCCATTGACATCAGGCAACACAAGCTTGGAACATCTTCTACATTTCATCCAGAATTTGAAAATTATAGATGGACTGAGTTTGGCGGTACGCCTTATCCTGTTACAGGAAAATGGGAAACAGAATTGACCGGCAGTATTTCTCTGTCGCAAGAATAGATAAATGCTCTACAAATCCAAAACGTTATAATAAAGGATGTTACTTGCAATATAACAAAATACGATAATAAATATTGATAGAAAGCTGTAGGTTACGATTCTATTAAACCAACCTTGCTTAAAATTTTTATCAATAAGTTTTGTCCATCTTTTGTGATACTGATGCCAGGCGATGTCCCATAAACTGTAATAAATACCTGAGGGTATCCAACCAAAAAGTGCTGTAAAAACAAGGCTGCCGCCGTCTGCAATATCTGCACATTTAACTCCAGGATCATCCCAAGACGTCTGCCAAGGATAATCTGATACCACCGCAAAAGGCCCGTTTCGGATATCCCACATTAAATGGACGGCTAAATTCATAAGAATATAACCAAGGCCGATTGCAAAGACTGTTCGGCCCATTCTGAACCACTTTGAAGAAAGAGGCGTTACAGAGAAAACGAAAACAGGAATGATGATGAACCAAAACCAGAACCAGTAATTAATTTTGCTAAACCATGGGCGGCTCTCAAGAATGCACCAACAATCGCAGGGTTTTCCAACATAGATGTCTTCAGAAACGACTATTCTGTGATATTCCACCGCCGGGTGAAATTCAAAGATGGCGGCGGCGATAGCCAGAAGCGCCAGAATGATGAAAGCATATTTATTCATTGTTTTACCGTCCTACCTTATTCCCCACCGCGAAGACTATCAATTGGGTGGGGCGGAAAAAGGGCGTGAAAAAGAAAACAATGTGGACTTAGTCTACATTTTGTCACGGCGTTTCAGGGGGTTGCAGAAAATGTGGGTCAACATATGTAGACTAACATTAACTATTTGGCCTGGTTCTTCTTGATCTTTCGGCGCTGCACGGAAGAGGGGATATGCATCATCTCGCGGTATTTGGCGACGGTCCGCCGCGCGATATCGATCCCCTCGCTTTTGAGGATCTCGACAATTTTATCGTCGGAGAGAATCTTGGTCGACTCTTCTTCGTCCGTTAAGGTTTTAATCCGCGCTTTAATCGATTCCGCGCTGTGCGCGATGCCGCTTTCGGACACCAGCGCAGTGGTGAAGAAATATTTAAGCTCGAAAATCCCGCGCGGCGTACCGATATATTTATTGTTGGTCACGCGGCTCACCGTGCTTTCATGCATGTCGATTTCCTCGGCGATATCCTTGAGCGTTAAGGGTTTGAGGAACTCAATGCCGAAATTGAAAAACGCATCCTGCTGCTCGACAATTTCTGCAGCAGTTTTCAAAATCGTCTGCGCGCGCTGGTCGAGCGCTTTGACCAGCCAGTTGGCGGAAGAAAGATGGTTATTGAGATATTCCTTATCCTTCTTGTCCTTCGCCGCGCTGGCAACCGTTTTGTAATACTCATTATTGACTAAGACCCGCGGCAGGGTTTCGGTATTCAGTTCCACCCGCCAGCCGCCGCCGAGATGTTTGGGCTGCTTTTTCATCAGCACATCCGGCACGGCAGTTTGCACAACGAGATTATCGAAGTCCGAGGCCGGTTTGGGGTTGAGCGCTTTAACGTCACCGATCATATCGGCGAGATAGGTTTCGTTGACATCGCAGATTTTGGCAAGCTGGGCCATATCATGCGCGGCGAGTAAGTCCAGATTTTCAAGAAGCCTTTCCATGGGCGCATCCAGCTTGCCCTGATCGGCGAGCTGTAAGGACAGGCATTCTTTCAGGTCGCGGGCAAAGACGCCGCACGGATCGAATTGCTTCATAATATCAAGCAGGCGGCCAATGCGTTCAGTCGAGCAATCCAGCCGCTCGGCCAGTTCTGAAACGCTGGAGCGCAGATAGCCGGTTTCATCCAGGCTGTCGATCAATAGCGCGCCGATCATCCGGTCGCGCGGATCGTCAAAGGCGATGTGAAGCTGATCAGTCAGATGTTCGTTCAGCGTTTCCGGGCGGCTCATCGAATTTTCGAACGCATTTTCCAGCGTGTCAAAAGACGTGTTTCCGCCTGCACCAACTTCGGCCATGGAGGAGCCTGCATCAAAATCCTGCGCGGCGGGTTCGGACGGGTCATCGCCGTCATAGGCTTCGTCGAATTCATCCTGAATATTATCCCGTTCAGGCGTGTCTTCCGGCGGGGTTTCAAACTCGGACTCGGGTGAATTTTCGTCTTTTTCCAGCAGCGGGTTATTGGCCAGTTCCTCTTCGACAAATTCGGCCAGCTCGACATTATTCAGCTGCAGCAATTTAATTGCCTGCTGCAGCTGCGGCGTCATCACAAGGCTTTGAGACTGGCGCAGATCAAGGCGCTGGGAATAGTTCTGGTTCATATAGTCATTTCCTTTTATTTTTTCAGTGCGTTGCTGCGTTCCTCAAGTAGGTTTTATCTACTCTTCGTCACTTGCGCCTGCTGAAAAAATAAAATCAAACGACTACAAGGTTTATTTTAACATGGAGTACGGGGAAACCGTAACAGATTTAACGTGAAAAACCTTCGCCGAGATAGACGCGGCGGACTTCTTCGTGGGAGACAATATCATCCGGTGTACCCTCCATCAGGACTCGGCCATCATGCAGGATATAGGCGCGGTCGACGATCTCCAGGCAGTCGCGGACATTATGGTCTGTAATCAAAACGCCGATCCCTTTGGTTTTGAGATAGGAGATCAGCGCCCGGATATCCCCGACGGCAATCGGGTCAATCCCGGCGAGCGGCTCATCGAGCAGCATGAAAGACGGGCGGCAGGCCAGAGCGCGGGCAATTTCCACGCGCCGGCGCTCCCCGCCGGACAGGGCCGGGGCGGGCGTACGGCGCAGATGCTCAATAGAGAATTCGGCAAGAAGTTCTTCGAGTAAACGCTCCCCTGCATGGGGTTTGAGATTTTGTGCCTGGATAACTGCGCGCAGATTATCTTCGACATTCAGGCCGCGAAAGATCGAACTTTCCTGCGGCAGATACCCGATCCCCAGCCGCGCGCGGCGATACATAGGCAGGTCGGTTACATCATGCCCGTCGAGTAGGATTTTGCCGTTATCGGCATTGATCAGCCCGGTCATAATATAAAAGCTGGTGGTCTTTCCCGCGCCATTGGGCCCAAGCAAGGCAACCGCTTCGCCGCGGCGAACGCTGAGCGAGACGTCGTGTAACACCGGGCGCTTTTTATAGCTTTTAGACAGGTGCAGCGCGACAAGGCCTTTTGGAACGCTTTTTAGTTTTTTTGCAGGAATCTCTACCATGGTTACTCCTGTGTAGCAGATTCAGCGTTGTTTTGAAAAGCACCGGCGGCCTCGCTGGCTTTGTCTTCGATTTGCTGCGAGGGGCGAGTAAAAGTCTTCGTTTGAGCGGGAACGGGTGCGCCTACAGG
>JANQIB010000046.1 GCA_028282385.1 Alphaproteobacteria bacterium | reverse complement strand
AAATCCATAAAATCTTTGGGTGGCTGTTAACACGAAAACGCCCCTAGTCCTGCGGGGCAAAATGCGCTATTTATAAAGGTATGAATTTTGAACAATGCCGTGAAAATATGGTTGATAGTCAAATCCACCCTTTAGGTGTGGTTGACCCTCGTATTCTGGAGAGTTTTTCTGCCATTCCGCGTGAGAAGTTTGTCAATCCGGGACAGGAGGGGATTGCCTATTGTGACGAGGATTTACCCCTTGGCGCCGGGCGCTTTTTAATGGAACCATCGGTTCATGCGCGCCTGCTTCAGCATGCCGCGCCGCGGGCAGATGATGTCGTTTTGGATATTGGCTGTGGCATTGGCTACAGTTCGGCTGTTTTGTCATCTCTTGTCAGTACGGTGATTGCGCTTGAAAATGATCAGGAAGCTTTGACCCGCGCAGAATCTCTTTGGGGTGAGCTCGGCTGCACCAATATTGCGGCTTATCAGGGTGCTCTGAGAGAAGGGCTTGCCGAGCACGCGCCGTTTAGCCTGATTTTGTTTAATGGTGCGGTCTCTTCCGTGCCGACGGAATTACTCAGCCAGCTTGATGAGAATAGCCGTTTATTGGCTATTTTGTCACCAAATCCCGGCCGGGAAGCCGGAAAGGCTGTCCTAATTGAGCGCTGTCCAGGAGGACATTTTTCTGACCGGGTTCTTTTCGATGCAAATATTCCGTGTTTAAGTGGATTTGAGCCACGGAAAGAGTTTGTCTTTTAAGAGCTTGCCTTTTCCTTTAAAAAAGTTATTTATCCCATTGTAATGAAATATATTTTCTTAATTGTAATCCTCGGCGTTTTAGGGGCTGGTCCAGTTTTCGCCGGTGCCAAGGATGATCCGACTAATCTTCTGGAAGACGTGCAGCTGATTGAAGAGCAGGTGGATGGGCAGCCGGATGTCCTTATTTTGAAGGAAAAAAGCGCTTATCTTTATGAAGTTTTGCGTCAGGCCTATGAAACCAATCCCGAGCTTTTGGCTGCCCGTGCGGAATTACGGGCCATCGAGGAAAGCCTGCCGCAGGCCTGGGCCGGATTTTTACCGACTGTCAGCGCATCGGCGGAGGCAAACTATGAAGATATTGAAACCGATGGAGGTTCGATCGGGGATGAAGATGGGGTTAGCAAAAGCGCAGATCTGGATATTACCCAGCCAATTTATAGCGGCGGCAGTACGGCAGCGGCAGTCCGTGGAGCCAGAAACTTAATTGCCGGACAACAGGCATCGCTGCGGGCGCTTGAGCAAAATATATTTACCCGTACGGCCACGGCTTACATGGATGTGCTCCGGGCCCAGGCGGTTTTAAATCTGCAGACCAATAACCGTGAGCTGATTGCCCGGGAACTTGAGGCTTCGCAGGACCGTTTTACAGTCGGGGAACTAACCCGTACGGATGTCTCGCAGGCGCAGGCCCGCCTGGCCGAGGCCGAAGCAGATCTGATCAAAGCCCGCGCTGATTTACGCGCAGCGCAGTCGGATTATGAAGAGATTGTCGGGGTCTGGCCGAATGAAGCGCTGCTATACCCGGAAAACCGGGTCGAACTGCCGGATAATCTGGACTCTATCTTACAGGAAGCGATTGGAAATAACCCTGAGATTATATCGTCCGAGTATCTATTTGCAGCTGCGGAAGAGGATGTTGACGAGATATTCGGCGAGCTTTTGCCTGCGCTCGATGCTGTTGGCAATGCCCGAAAAGCTTATGACCCGGTGCCGGGAACATTTGATGAGCAGCAAACATTATCGGCAGGCCTGCGTTTGACGGTACCAATTTATACCGGCGGGGCAACGCGTTCACGCGTTCGGGAAGCCAAAGAAACAGCCAATCAGAAGATGATTGAAATTACCGAAACCAAACGTTCTGTGCGTTCGCAGACAATTGCGGCGTGGGAAGCGCTGAAGGCAGCGCGGGCCCAGATGATTGCCCGTGAAGCGCAGGTCCGCGCCGCAGATGTTGCCCGCGAAGGAGTGAATTACGAGGAAGAATTCGGCGAACGGACTGTGCTGGAGTCTCTGGATGCGGAGCAGGAATTCCTGGATGCGCAGGTTGAATTGGTCACAGCGCGGAGAAATGAGGTCGTGGCGCAATTCGAACTGGCAGAGTTGTTAGGGCGCCTGACTCCTGAAAACCTGCAGATTTTTGCACAAAAATCACCGGATCCTGAAAACAGTCGTGAATAAGTATGAGGACAGAGCCAATTCGGTCTTTGACAAGCCTCGTTCTATGGGTAAGACTGCTTTGATAGTCTATTGATTCAATTTGATTCTTGCGGGCATATGGCAGAAGAAAACGAAGAAGAACCATCAATCGAAGAAATTCTGGACTCTATTAAGCAGATTATCTCGGATGATGATGAAGAAGGGGAAGGTGAAGTGGCGCAGGAGGCGGAAGCTGAAGCGCCTGCAGAGCCTGAGCCCGAAGCAGCGCCGGAGCCTGAACCGGAACCAGAAGCGCCGGCAGACCCCGAACCTGAGCCGGAACCCGCGCCAGAGCCGGAAATTGCTCTGGAAGACGCACAGGAAGATGACATACTGGAGTTGACCCCTGAAATGCAGGAACCAGAAGAAAAACCGGATATTGCTTTGCAGGATGCTGATGATGGCGCTGTCTTGTCAGATGAGGCCAAAAGCGCCGCTCTTGAGAGTATGGCAAAGCTGGCCAGTTCAATGCCGGTTTCCCGTAAGCCGGGCTATGATGGTGTCACGGTTGAAGATATCGTACGCGAACTGCTTAACCCTGTTATTCGGGAATGGGCGGATGGTCACCTCGAAGGGATTGTCGAAAAAGTGGTCCAGAAAGAGATCTCAAAACTGGCAAGCCGCGCTCTTGATGAGTAGTTTTCAGTTTTCAGTTAGCAGTTAGCAGATTTATGACATGGAAAAGTTATAAAGATCTGGATGTTTTCCAGCGAGCTTATAGCGCTGCCCTAGATATCCATAAGATATCTCAATCTTTTCCGCCTGAAGAACGTTATTCCTTAACATCGCAGATTAGGAGATCTTCCAAAAGTATATGTGCCAATATCGTTGAGGGGCACGGTAAGAGCAGTTTTGCCCCTAAGGAGTTTATACGGTATCTAAATATTGCTTTAGGTTCTGCTGAAGAAACAAAGCTCTGGCTTCATTTCTGCAAAGATTTAGGTTTTTTGACAAATGAGGATTTTCAGGCTCTTGAGAATGAATATTCCGAGATTATAAAAATGCTCTACGGATTGATAAAATCCCTTCAAAAATAGGCATAATATCTATAAAACCTTATTTCTGAAAACTGCTAACTGAAAACTGTTAACTTAAACTATGCTCGAGAAGACATTTAATCCCAAAGATATTGAAGAAAAACACTACCAGGATTGGGAAGGATCCGGGGCTTTTGCCGCGCATCCGGAAAGCAATAAAGCGCCTTTTACGATTATGATGCCCCCGCCCAATGTGACGGGCAGTCTGCATATGGGGCACGCACTGACGATGACGCTTCAGGATGTGATGACGCGCTATCAGCGGATGAATGACAAGGATATGCTCTGGATGCCCGGAACGGACCATGCCGGGATTGCCACCCAGATGGTGGTTGAACGCCAATTGGGTGAGCAGGGGCTGGACCGCCGTGATATGGGCCGGGAGAAGTTTTTAGAAAAAGTCTGGCAATGGAAAGAAGAAAGCGGCGGGACGATTGTCCGTCAGCTCCGTCGTTTGGGCGCAACGCCCGATTGGCCGCGTGAGCGCTTTACAATGGATGAAGGTTTGTCCAGGGCGGTCTTAAAAGTCTTTGTTGATCTGTATAAAGAAGGCCTAATTTACCGTGATAAGCGCCTTGTAAACTGGGACCCGAAATTTCATACGGCCATTTCCGATCTTGAAGTTGAGAACAGGGATGTCAAAGGTCATATGTGGCATATCCAGTATGCTGTTGAAGGCGATGAGGCGCGGACGATTACGGTGGCCACGACACGCCCGGAAACCATGCTCGGTGATACGGCGATTGCAGTCCATCCGGATGATGAGCGGTATAAGGATCTGGTTGGCAAGAATGCGATTCTTCCGATTGTCGGCCGCTTGATCCCGATTGTCGCTGATGACTATGCCGACCCGGAACAGGGCAGCGGCGCGGTCAAAATCACCCCGGCGCATGACTTTAATGACTTTGAAGTCGGTAAGCGCCATGACCTGCTGATGATCAA
>JANQIB010000137.1 GCA_028282385.1 Alphaproteobacteria bacterium | reverse complement strand
TATCTCTATTATGCAGACCGTTTAAACCAGTTGCCGCTTGGCCTGGTTGGGATTGCGGTCGGGACGGCCTTGCTGCCGATGCTCTCCAAGGCTTTTGCAGCAAAAGATAAAGACAAGGCGCAGCACCTTTTTAACCGCGCGATGGAGATTTGTCTGATTTTGGCGCTTCCTGCGGCGGTGGCCTTGTTTTTAGTCTCTGAAGAATTAATCCGTGTACTGTTTGAACGCGGGGCCTTTACGGCGGAAGACACGCAGGCTGCATCTGCCGTTCTGATGGGTTATGCGGTTGGCCTGCCGGCCTATATTTGCGTCAAAGTCTTTTCAACGGCGTTCTGGGCGCAGCAGGATACGCTCACGCCGGTTAAAGTCTCTATCGTCTGTACGGTTGCCAATATCTGTATGGCCCTCATCTTTATCCAGTTTATGGGGGTGGCGGGGATTGCATTGGCCACCGGGCTGGCGGGTTGGGTCCAGTTTATTCTGCTCCGCCGGGCCTTAAAAGGAAACGCTGCGGCGCGTTATGATCTGCGGTTTCTCAAAAACCTGCCGCGGATTATCCTGGCGGCTTGTCTTATGGGCGCGGCGGTGTATTATGCGGCCCATGGACTTGACGATTTCTTTACATCAAACAGCACATCTCAGCGCATTTTGGCGCTGGCGGCGATGGTGGGCGTAGGCCTGCTCTCTTATGCGCTGGCAATTTCAGGTTTTGGCGCAGTGACCCCAAGTGATTTCAAACAATATTTTAAACGGAAGTAAAAACATATGAGTAAACGCATTCTCTCCTGTATGCAGCCAACCAACCGTCTGCACCTTGGAAATTACCTGGGGGCGCTTCATAACTGGGTGAAATTGCAGGATGAAGGAGATAACCAGTGCCTGTACGGTGTGGTCGACTTGCACGCGATCACGGCGGGCCATGATCCGGGCAGCCTCGCCCAGTCCACGCGGGAGATTGCTGCAGCTTATATTGCGGCAGGTGTCGATCCGGCGCGCTCCTATATTTTTGTGCAGTCCGCCGTGCCCGCACATTCCCAGCTACAATGGCTTTTCGCCACGCAAACCCCGCTGGGCTGGCTGAAACGCATGACCCAGTTCAAGGACAAGGCAGGGAAGAAACAGGATCTGGCTTCACTCGGCCTGTTTGGCTACCCGGTTTTGATGGCCGCGGACATCCTGATTTACAAGGCGACCCACGTTCCGGTTGGCGATGATCAGAAGCAGCACCTGGAACTGACCCGCGATATTGCGCAGAGCTTTAACCAGCATTACTGCGACGGGGAAGAATTTTTCCCGTTGCCTGAGCCCTATATTACCGGCGAGGCGACCCGCGTTATGTCTCTGCGTGATGGTACGGCGAAGATGAGCAAATCGGCGGATAGTGATATGAGCCGGATTAACCTGACCGATGATGCGGATACAATCGCCCAAAAAATTCGCAAGGCCAAAACCGATCCGGAGGCTTTGCCGGATAATGCCAAAGGCCTTGAAGGGCGCGCCGAAGCTGATAATTTGGTTGGGATTTATGCCGCGCTGTCGGGGCAGGCAAAAGAGGATGTTTTGGCTGATTTCGGAGGAAAACAGTTTTCGGAGTTCAAACCGGCGCTGGCCGATCTGTGCGTGGACAAACTTTCCCCGATTACGGCCCGGATGCGGGAGTTGATGGACGATCCGGGTGAGCTCGATGCGATTTTAAAGCGCGGGAATGACAAGGCGCAGAGCCTTGCGGCCCCGACTTTGGAAGAAACAATGAAAATTTTGGGATTTTGGCGTTGATATCCCTCTCCCTAAGGGAGAGGGCAACGAGACTTAAAGCCGTTAGGCTTTTGTAGCCGAGTGGGTGAGGGTTTAGGACTTTTCTTTTGAAACAACTTTTTACCCCCTCACCCGGCTCCATCTAAACTCAGCCTGACGGCTTCGTTAAGCTTGCACAACCCTCTCCCCATGGGAGAGGGGAGGGTGCTCATAATCCACACTCATTTCGGCGCCGCACAACATTATTTTCGTGACAAACTATCCTATAGCATGAAATAACGGTAATTTAGAATATTGAGGTGTGAAATGGACGGTATTTCAACAGATGTAAATCCTGGCGAATCCTTATCAGAGGCTTCAGCGGATACAGGATATTATAATCAGAATGATGGTCAGCCCTTAGACCAGGGCACTGTCGATTACTTAATAAAAGAGTTTGGAGCGGAGAAGATCAAGCGTGATTATGGATCAAGGCCCTGCACTAGGCTTTCAATCTAATTTTTTGTAAAAAGAGCGGCCTTAATGTACAATACGATTCATGAGGCTGTTCTGTCTTCTTATACTCTTTCTGACATTTCCAATCTCTGCCAAAGCTGATTACTTCCTGTGGCAGGATCCGGGGACTGGTATGTCTATGACATTCCCGGATACGTGGAAGGTTCAGACCAACCGCCGTCCAGGGGACACCTTAACGGTGATGGCGCCGTCTGACTATGATCAGCCAATGTGCACCCTGTCCTCGCATCAGGATCGGCGCTATACGATCTATCCGGCAAATTATGGCCGGGACGTTCAGCAGGTCGCTGTGAGCACAAAATTCTGGCAGGATTATCTCGGCCGTTATAGCGGTTATCAACTCGGCCCCGTGGTGGATGGGGCAGGGCTGGGGCGTTGGCATGCGTCTTACGCCACGGCAAGCTATACCCAGATGTTTGGCAGCGTCATGCAGCAGCGCCGCGCCTTGATGTTTGCGTCCCTTTATAATGACCGGCTTTATGTGCTGGAATGCTCTTCTTTGGCCCATGCTTATGAGAACTGGGTGTTCCCGTTCCAGAGCATTGTTAAGTCGGTGGATTTCAAAAAAGCCTACCATGAATTGCCGACCGGGGAATATGCAAACTTTTTAAGCAAGGCCCGGCGTTATTTCTGGTCCCAGACGTCACCAATCGGCACGACGGCGTATTAGTTGCAAGTTTCAAGGTACAAGTTACAAGGAATTTCTAATTTATCTTGCAACTTGTAACTTGCACCTTGTAACTACTCTTTATGCAAGTGTATTTACCCATAGCGGAAATGTCCGTGGATGCGGAAACCCTTATTGGGCTTGGTGTTGCTGTGGGATTCCTGTCCGGTGTGTTTGGCGTCGGGGGCGGGTTTTTAACCACGCCGTTTCTAATTTTTATGGGTCTGCCGCCGGCCGTGGCTGTGGGCACGCAGGCCAACCAGCTGGTGGCGACCAGTATCACCGGTGTTCTTGGCCATTTCAGGCGCGGGAATGTCGATTTCCGGATGGGCTCAGTCATGCTGGCTGGCGGTATGATCGGTGCGCTGATTGGAATTTTTATTTTCAAGATCCTGCAATATCTTGGTCAGATCGATGTGGTGATTTCTCTTCTCTATGTCATGCTTCTGGGCATGATTGGGTTGATGATGTTGTTTGAAACGATTGGCGGCCTCATCCGGCGTAAAGAAGCTCATGTCGACCAAAAGCCGTTTTATGAACATCCGTTTTTTCAAAAACTGCCTTATAAGATCCGCTTTACCAAATCACGGCTCTATATTTCTGCTTTATTGCCGCTGGGGGTTGGGTTTGTTGGTGGCTTGCTGATTTCCATTTTAGGCATTGGCGGGGGCTTTCTTATCGTCCCGGCGATGATTTACATCCTTGGAATGCCGGGCTTGCTTGTGCCGGGAACAAGCCTGTTTCAGATTATCTTCATTTCCGCCTTTTCCTGTTTGCTGCATGCCGTGGCAAACCAGACGGTCGACCTTGTTCTTGCGATCATCCTGATGACCGGCGGGGTGATCGGTGCGCAGGCTGGGGTGCGCGCGGCCAGACTGATCCGCGGTGTTTATGCCCGGATTGTCTTAGCCGTCCTGATTGTCACAGTCTGTTTTTTCCTCGCTGCCGATCTGTTCCTGCCGCCTACAGATCTTTATAGCACGGAGGTGCGGTAATGCGCCGTACTTTATATTTTGCTGCACCTTTAATGATTCTATGTTGCGCCATTATTGTGCGGAGTGCACAGGCGCAGAATGTTTCAATCGAACCATCCATGGACCGGATTGAAATCACAACCGGGTTTGACGGGGCGGATATTTCTGTTTTCGGGGTTGCCGAACAGAAAGCTGAAACGATGGATTTGGCACTGGTTATTAAGGGGCCGGCACGCCGGATGGTGGTGCGGAAAAAAGATGAAATTCTGGGGGCATGGGTGAATCGTCATTCAATTGATTTCGCCGCGGTGCCTGCTTTTTATGATTATGCGCTGAGCCGCCCGGATCTCACCAATGATGCGCCGGATGTTTTTAATGACAAGGCGATTGGCCTGAATACGCTGGACTTTGAGGTTGATGATGAAGGGCGTTCAGCAGAATATTATGCTGCATTCCGCGAGGCACTGATCCGCAACAAACAGGGGGAAGGGCTTTTTCCGCTAAAGGCCAAAGACATTACATTCATGGAAAAAGGGTTTTTCAAAGTTGCTTTTCACGTGCCCTCAAACGTACCGACGGGGCATTATACGATAGAGGCTTATCTGGTTGATCAGGGTAAAGTCAGCACAACAGATGTGTCCGGCTTTGATGTTGTTCAGGTTGGGTTTAGCGCGAAAATATTCCACTTTGCACATAGTCGTGCTTTGCCCTATGGTTTAACAGCGATTGCGATTGCGTTTCTGGCGGGCTGGGGGGCATTTACCTTCTTAAGACGCGATTAGTGGGGATTAAGACAATGAGCACGCATGACGTCATAGATATTGAAGAAATGCCTGACGCTCCTAAAAAGGGGCGGGCAGGCGATGGCGCGACCTATCTTCTGGTGGCGGATGAGAGCGAGGAATTCAAAGCGGCGATGCGCTTTGCCGCCCGGCGCGCGAAGGTTGTGCGTGGTCATCTATGTTTGCTGCATGTGATTACGGTCGAGGATTTTGTCCATTGGGGCAAGATTGAGGACCAAATGAAATCGGAGCAGCGTGCTCAGGCCGAACAATTTATCTGGAGTGTGGCCGGCAAGATCCATGATTTGTGCGGGATGTATCCGTCTCTTTATATCCGGGAAGGCGTTCTGGTTGATGTGATCAGCGATGTCATTGCAAAAGACGAAACTGTCTCTGCTCTGGTTTTAGGTGCGAATGGTGCGTCCGGCGGGCCAGGTCCATTGGTCAGTTACTTTACCGGGAAGGG
>JANQIB010000103.1 GCA_028282385.1 Alphaproteobacteria bacterium | reverse complement strand
CGTGAAATCGATCAGATCCCGTTCGTATGCGGCGCACGTATTCGGTGCAGCGCCACGCTCCGCACGGAGCATGTCTAGAAAGGAATCGACCTCAACGGGATTAGGATCCCGCTTAATGGGTGGACGACCTGGACGAGCCATAGTACTTCTCCTTATAGTTTGGTTGGTTTTCAATGCCTGCGATCAGGGCCTCCAGGCCAAGAGCGCGGGCGTCTTGTTGTAGCCCTGCCACGCGATAGCTTTCCAGCACATCGGCAACAAGGGCGGGGTCTGCCTTTTTCGGACCATCTGTGCCAAGGGCAATCAGGCCGAGCAGGGCAGTTTCTCCACGGTGGTGTTTCTTGGCCGACCTGTTCAGTCGCTTCAGGACACCTTTATCCGCAGAAGAAATTTTGAATGTGTTCTTCTTGGGCTCAACAACGCCGAGACCGGTCAGGGCTGCGAGCATGCGTGCCGCACCATCCTGTTCCAATATGTCTTTGTCTTTCAACATGTCTTCAATCCGTTGTTTGTAACCCAGTAGTGACGTATCGTTCGATACAAGAAGAACCGGCCAAAGATAATCTTCCTGATCATTTTGACCGTGCGTTAGATCGGTTTCTGGCGTTTCAGTCATCAGCGCCAACCATTTGTCAGCTTGATTATGAATGCCAATACCATAAAGCATAATTGTAGCCGGAATTGCAAGCGAAATATGTGAAGAATCGGGCTTTATTTCCGATAACATACCCGCGTAGGCGTAGGTTAACGGGCTTGAGAAACCACCAGATTTTTCAACTGCTTGCTTAAGACTCTTCGCGTTCTTTTTGTTATCACTTGCCTTTTTCGATTTACTTAATGCGGTTTTGAGCGCGGCGGGGCTATTTTCAACCTCGGCCAGGGCTTCTGGGGATAGCAAACCTTTTTTGACAGCCGTATGTGTAAAGCGGGCCGTCAGGGCATCAGAAATCCGGTTTGATCCCGCAATTGTGACCAAATATTCGGTGGGCAGGGTGACGAGATCCTGAGGCTTCAGTCCCTTTGAAATCGTATCCCCATGGGCCAGAAATATAGACAGGCTAAGCGGTGTAACCGGACCGGCCTTGAAGGCATCCAGATCCGGGGTAGCGTTTTTCGATAATGATTCGGCCAGTGAGATGAAAAGCGAATCTGTGATGTTTTTTTCCGCTGTCGGGACATGCTTGCCGGTCAGGGCCATGCACAGGACATAGGCCTGGTCCCAATACTCTCCTGTAAAGCTTTGCTTTAAAAGCAGAAGGTCGATGCAGGCGGCGTCTGTTTTATTGGCCAGAATGCGGGCATTCATTCCGGTTTTCGCAAGGGCTTCATTCTCCGGCAGATCAATTTCGCGCTGATAAAGGGAGGCGGCCTCGCTGTGGGCGCCAATCTTCATCAGCTGTTCAAGAACGGACATCAGTAACTCTTCATCACCGGCAACGGGAACTTCCAGTAAAAGGCGGGTGGCCAGGTGGCGCATTGGATAAGATCCGGTCGCCGCCGGGACCTTTGCAATCATCTCGTCAAGGTTGCGGGGCAGTTTTTCCCCGGTCCAGTATACAGGCTCAGCCGCTTCATAAAGGGCAGAGGGCAGGTAGTCACGGTCATACGCATCCATAAAGCGGGC
>JANQIB010000088.1 GCA_028282385.1 Alphaproteobacteria bacterium | reverse complement strand
CGCCACCGGAAGAAACCGGTGCAGTCTTCACAGGAGCAGATTGTACCGTAGCAGGCACAGAAGGAGCAGGCGTCGGTGCAGCCGGCGCGCCTGCCGCTGTGCGATAACGAATATAATTATTCAGCATATCCCCATCGACCTGCCCGTTCATTTCGCCGGTATAATATCCAGCATCCTTCATCATTTTCTGAACCTGCATCACCTGGTCCGGCGTTGAGTTTCTCAAAACAGCAACTTCCCGCATGAGCTCCGTTGCACTGAGAGAGGCAGGTGCGGCTTCAACAGGCGCCGGAACGGCGGACGATGCGGGCGTTGGTTGAACACGCTCGGTGCTTTGCTGAACCGGCTGAGGCTCGGGCATAACTTCCGGCATAGGAGTTGGCTCTTTTGACTCAGGAACAGCCGCTTGCTCAGGCTCTGCCATTGGTGTTGTTGCCATTGGCTTATGAGTGATTGCTTCCGGCTTTGTCTCTTCCATGATTTCTTCGGTATGTGCTTCGGCCAGGTCCGGACGGTTTGTTTTAATTTCAACATCCTGCGCCGCTTCAACCCTTTCCTGAACTTCTTCCTGCATTTCTTCCAGCACTTCAGGAACAGAAGCCGGCGGTGCAACTTCAGCAATAACTTCCGCAGAGGCCGGAGCATCCCCTGCCGCAGCTTCTTCAGCCATAACTTCTGACGTTTCTTCTACAACGTCGATGCTTGCCGCTTCTTCACGTGCTATTTCAGGCGGCGGCGGCGCACGGTCGTCTCCGGCATTACGCACCATGATATCATCGCGGCTGCCAATGGCCCCCGGCCCTTCCGCGCCAGAGCATGCGGCCAGCGTCACCGTGGCTGTTCCTGTCAGTAAAACCAGTTTCCAGAGTTGCATAAGCGTTTTCCTTGTTCTGCCTGATTAAAGTTTGCCCAGTGTGGCAGAATTTCTATGGAAATCAAGAGGCTGAACCGCTTAATTTTCCGTATTCTCACCACGCCGGAGTTTCATATAAAGCAAGAGCGGCGCAGCCACAAAAATAGATGAATGCGTCCCGATGATAATGCCGAAAATCAGCGCATCGACAAAACCGCGAATAACTTCCCCGCCAAACAGCCACAGGGCGATTAAGGCCAGCAAGGTTGTCAGGCCGGTGACAATCGTCCGGGCCAGCGTATCATTGATCGCCCGGTTCAAAATATCCGGCAGCGGTTTTTTCTTAAATTTACGCAGCGTTTCCCGGATCCGGTCAAAAATCACCACCGTGTCATTAATCGAATAACCGGCAATCATCAAAATCGCGGCCACGCTGGAAAGATCAAACGTCATCCCGGTCAGGGCAAACAGGCCGAGCGTACCAATCACATCATGCGTGACGGCAATAATCGCTGCCACGCCGAACTGCCATTCAAAACGAAACCAGATATAGGCCAGAATACCGAGCATCGAAAACAACACGGCATACATGGCCTGCGTTTTAAGCTCATCTCCGACCTGCGGGCCGACAAATTCCGTCCGGCGATAATCGACCCCCTCACCGAATTTTTCATTCAGGGCTGTGCGGATACTTTCAATCGCCGCGCTTTGCGCCTCTGGCCCGCCTTCCTGCTCGGGCAAACGGATCAGGACATCATTGGGTGAACCAAATTCCTGCAGCGAAATATCGCCAAGCCCTAACCCGTTTAAGGTGCCACGCAGCTGCGCCAGATCAGGTATCTCTTCAACCTGAATTTCAATCAAGGTCCCGCCGGTAAAATCAATCCCGAAATTCAGGCCCTTGGTAAAGACCAAAAAGAGAGATCCAACTATCACGACAAGCGAGAGGGCATAGGCAAAAAACCGGTGCCCGATAAAATTAAAATTCGTCTCCTGCGGTATTAAACGTAAGCCTTTCATGATTGATCCTAAACCGGCAACTCCGTCAGTTTTTTATTCTTTATCCAGGTGACCACCATCAGGCGTGTGACCATCAGCGCGGTAAAGAAGGAGGTCACAATCCCGATCCCGAGCGTCACGGCAAAGCCCTTAATCGGCCCGGTCCCGAAGGAAAACAGGATGATCGAAGCAATCAGCGTGGTGAGGTTGGAGTCAATAATCGTCCCCAAAGCTCTTTGGAATCCGCTATCGATTGCAGCAATCGCGGACTTGCCGTTCGCCAGTTCTTCGCGGATACGTTCAAAGATCAACACATTCGCATCCACTGACATGCCGACTGTGAGCACAATCCCGGCAATCCCCGGCAAGGTCAATGTCGCCTGCAAGCCGGACAGAATTGCAAAAATCAATGTCAGATTGACAATCATCGCTACCGAGGCAAACACGCCAAACAGGCTGTAATTCACACACATATAAATCAGGACAAAAGCCAGTCCGATCATCGCGGCCATTTTCCCGGCTGCCACAGAGTCCGCTCCCAAAGACGGACCGACGGAGCGTTCTTCAAGAATTTTCAGAGGTGCAGGCAGCGCCCCAGCGCGCAACAGCAAGGCAAGATCATTTGCATCTTTAATTGAAAAACTTCCAGAGATCTGTCCACTCCCGCCGCAGATCGCTTCACGGATCACAGGTGCACTGATAATTTCCCGGTCAAGCACAATCGCAAAAAGCCGGTTTACATTGTCACGGCTGACATCACAAAAACGTTTTGCCCCGATAGAGTTTAGCCGGAAAGAAACCGCCGGCTGTCCATTTTGATCCGGCGAAAAAGCCGCATGGACTAGCATATCCCCGGTGATCATCGCCCGGCGTTCCAGCGACAATGTCTGCGCCGGGTCTTCGACCATCGGTAAAACCAGAGAGCCGCCACCGGCGCGCAGGTTACTGCCGACCTCCATATTCACAAGATGAAAACCAAGTTTGGCGGTTTTGCCGAGAAGCTCTTTAATGCGCTCCGGATCGTCCACACCGGGAAGCTGAACAAGGATCCGGTCGTCCCCCTGGCGCTGGATCACGGGTTCATTTGTTCCGGTCTCATCAACGCGGCGGCGGACAATTTCAATTGACTGGCTGATCGTCTGATCGACAATATCTTTCAGCGCCATTTCATTAAATTTGGCCTCGATAATACCGCCCTGGGAACTCAATACATCAAGCTGCGGATCAATCCCGCGCAGTATTTTACGCGCCTCTTCCGCCTGCCCGGCATCGCGCAATGTCACGCGCATCCCGCCGTCAATCCGGCCAATGCGTTTATAACCGATCTTAGCCTTGCGGAGTTCAGGACGCGCAGAAGACACCAGATCATCCGCGCGCTCTTTCAGAACATTATTGACATCGACCTGTAACAGAATGTGCGAACCGCCCTGCAGATCAAGGCCGAGATTAACCGTCTGAGACGGCACCCAGCCGGGAAGGGTGTTTTCGATCCAGGCGCGCATGTCCGTACCCAGCATATTCGGCGCGCTGTAAAGCAGTCCGAAGACACAGACAATAAGAACAGTTATAATTTTCCAGCGCGGAATTTGAACCATAGGTTTTTGTTACTTCTTATCCGGTCTGCTTTGCAGTGTGTTTTTGACTGCTGTGACTTTGACATCACCCAGATCAACAACAACTTCATCATTACCATCCTCAATTTTGTTGATCTTGCCGATCAGTCCACCAGATGTGACAACCTGATCGCCTTTTTTCAATGCGTCGATCATGGTTTGATGTTCCTTGAAACGCTTTTGTTGCGGACGGATTAACAACACGTAAAACAGGACAACCATCAAAACGATCAGTCCCATATTCCAGGCAAAGGCAGCGCCGGCATCCGGCGGCACAGCTTCACCATCCATCGGGGTTGGCACTTCAATCGTTGCCGTTGTATCGGCCTCTTGCGCATAAGCGGTTGATATAAACATCTCTTTATGGTCCTTTATTTTGGTGATACCGGGCAGACTATAGCGGTCTTAGCCCCAAATACAAGAGACACCGGATGGACAATTCACAAGAGCCCGAGATCAGGGAATTACTGGAACGCATCGCCATGGCCCTCGAAGCGCAGGCCGATATGGGAAAGGCCCGTGCGCCGCAGGATTGGAACGCTGCTGGCGCCTATGTCTGGCTGGCCAGCGCGCAAAGCCTCAAAGCCGTCGCCAATACCGGCGCCCTGCCCCTGGAGCTGCTGGTCGGAATCGGCCCGCAGATTGAAACTTTAAGCGCCAATACACGGCAATTCGCGGATGGTTATCCAGCCAATAATGCCCTTCTCTGGGGCGCGCGCGGCATGGGTAAAAGCTCCCTCGTCAAGGCCATCCATGCCGATATTGCCAAAGACGCTAAAACGCCACTCAAACTAATCGAAATTTACCGGGAGGATATGAATACGCTGCCGATCCTGCTCGACCTGCTGCGCACGGAAGATCAGAATAATTACATCCTGTTTTGCGATGATCTGTCTTTTGATGAACAGGACAGCTCTTACAAATCCCTCAAGGCCGTTCTCGAAGGCGGGATCGAAGCGCGACCGAAAAATGTGATTTTTTATGCAACCTCAAACCGGCGCCATTTAATCCCGCGCCAGATGATTGAAAATGAACGCTCCACCGCCATCCATCCCGGCGAAAGTGTCGAAGAAAAAGTCAGCCTGTCCGACCGGTTCGGCCTGTGGCTGGGTTTTTACCCGTGTGATCAGGAAACTTACCTGACGATGCTGCGCGGTTACTGCAAAGCCTACGGTCTCAAACTTAACGAAAGCGATGCGCTCGAATGGGCCAAAACCCGCGGCGCCCGGTCAGGCCGCGTCGCCTGGCAGTATCTTCAGTCAATTGCTGGAGTACAGGGGAAGACGCTTTAGCTTCATCAGGAAAATCAGCAGCCATTACAGCGCCGACAAACTTCGGCGTTATTTCGCCGTTCTCTCCAAGCAAATGTTTGAATCTATCTAAATCTTCCATAAGGCCATAACCTCTAATATAAGGCTCTCTGAATAACAAGACTGGCTTATTACAAATATTTCTGCGGGTTGACGGCTTTGGAGCCTTTGCGGATTTCGAAGTGAAGCTGCGGCGTATCAACGCTGCCCGTTGAACCGACTGTCCCAATGGACTGCCCGGCCTTGACGGTCGCCCCGCGCTTGACCAGCATCTTATCCATATGCGCGTAAGCGGTCATATAGCGGTCGCGATGACGGACAAGGATCAGATTGCCATAGCCTTCTATTTCACTCCCCGAATAAACCACTACGCCGTTTTCTGCCGCGCGTACAGGTGTGCCTTTGGGGACCTTGATATTGATCCCGTCATTATGCAGCCCGCCCTTTTTCGGCCCGTAACCGGAAATGATCTTGCCATCTACTGGCTGCATAAAGCGACCATTGCCTGAACGCGCCGGCACATGATCTGGGATTTTGGCGCGCACAGGCGCAGAGGCTTTTTGGACTTTCGGCTGCTGGTAAACAGGTTTTTGCTCAGGAGTAATCATTTTACCCCCCTCTCCCGTCCTCACATCCGTTCGGACTCCCTCTCCCCCACGGGGAGAGGGTTGGGGTGAGGGGGCAATCACAGAAACCTGCGTCCCCAAAGACGGCAGGCGAAGCACTTGTCCGATTTCAAGACGGTAGGGTGAATTCAGATGATTGATCTGCGCAAGCTCATAGGCGCTGGTATCAAACATATTAGCCACGCTTTGCAGTGTATCTTCTTCCTTGACCGTATATTCATTCGGCGCGGGCAGTTTCATCCGGTAACCAACATTCAGCACATAAGGCGCGGAGAGTTTATTCACCGTAATAATATCGCGCATCGGCAGGTTATAATGTTTGGAAACCGTATAGACCGTATCGCCTTCCAGCACGGTATGCATGCCGGTGCTGCCGGCCGGATTTTTAACACCGTAAGAAACGACAGAAACTTTCTCTGCGTTTTGACTGCCAATGCATCCGCAAAGTAAAAACACACTTGCCGTCATTGCGAGGAGGCATCGCCGACGAAGCAATCCAGAGCCGCAGGCACCATTCTGGATTGCCGCGCTCCCTTTGGTCGCTCGCAATGACAAAATATGAATCATGCGACGGCCTCACGATCGCTGGCAATATCAGGTAAGAGCGGCACAAAACGGACCGGGCAAATATCAGAGACAGACCAGGTATCATCCGAAAAGCGTTCATAGCGCTTGAGCATTTGGTTTCCGGGCTCTCCCACCGGGATCACCATAATCCCGCCGGGCTTTAATTGATCCAATAAAGCTTCGGGTGGTTTGCCACGCGCCGCCGCCGTGACAATGATTTTATCAAAGGGCGCCTGCTCCATCCCGTTCATCTTCGGCCAGCCCTGCATTCCATCCGCACAGATCGCGGTAATATTACGAATATTCAATTCATTAAAACGCTTTTCTGAGTCTTCAAGTAAAGGCTTGTGCCGTTCAATCGTATAGACCCGCCGGGCTACTCTTGCCAAAATCGCCGCCTGATACCCACACCCCGTCCCGATTTCCAAAACCTTATCCATATCGTTCAGTTCCAGCGCCTGCGTCATTGTTGCCACAACGTATGGTTGTGAAATGGTCTGCCCCCGGCCAATCGGCAACGCAATATCTTCCCAGGCCTGATCTTTCTGGTCTTCAGGCACGAAAAGGTCCCGTGGCACACGCTCAATCGCGGACAGGACATCCGTATCCGAAATTCCCATTTTCCGGAGATGCATAATAAGACGGATCGCTTTTGTGGCGGTGGAGAGCATGAATGGCGCCCTTTGACAATCAAAATCAGGTCAATTTTACAGTTAAGCCACAGATTCTACAAGATTTTTTACACAGATTCTTAAGCATTCCCTAACGAACTTTCTTCATAATGAAGAGGTACAAGGAGTACAATAACCAGTTGAAGTAGAAGGATTCTACGATGGTAACCAATGCAGGCAGTGCTTTATCGCCTGCCTTGAGTAGACAAGTATTGGCTATTCAAAAAACATCCCGGCTTGTGGATGAGGTTCAACTCGCCCTGGCGACAGGCAAATCTGTTAACTCCGCCCTGAGTAATCCACAAAACTTTTTCACGTCCCTTTCCCTGACAAACCGGGCCAGTGACTTGTCTCGATTGCTCGATGGCATTGGCCAGAATCTGCGTACGCTCAACCAGGTAGATAACGGAATAGAGGGCATGATGGATATTCTCAACCAGGCGGAGGCCTTTGTTGAGGATGTCGAAGCGGAGTATGTTGCCTCAGGTATTGTTCAGGAAACCCTTAGCTCCTTTGTTCAGGCCGAAGTGAATGAGGTTCTGGCAGCTGATCCGACAGCCATTCATCTGGGCAGCGGCATTATTGTCCAAAGTTTTAATAATGTTGGCACCGTCACCTTCACACCACCGGACGGCGTCAATCAGGTGCAATATTTGATTGTCGGCGGTGGCGGTGGCGGCGGAAGCTCTGTTGCCTTCGGCAATGCCGGCGCAGGCGGCGGCGGCGGCGGCGGTGTTTTAACCGGCAGTATTTCGGTCAGTCAGCAAAATTATGATGTCGTTGTTGGCAGCGGCGGAATCAGAGGCTTAGCCGGCAATAGCTCCGGCTCAAACGGTGGTGATTCCAGCTTTGGTCTCAACCAGGGTCTCAACCTGACCGCTCTTGGCGGCGGCGGCGGGGTCGGCGGCAATGGCCCCGGACTTGATGGCGGTTCCGGCGGTGGCGGACGCGGCGCTGCCGGCGGCGCGGGATTACAACCCGGAACAGTACAAGGCGGGAGCGGAAATGTCGGCGGCGGCGGAACCTTCAACCCGGGCGACGGCGGCGGCGGCGGCGGCGGCGCGGGTGCAAGCGGCGGGGCGCTGACAAATGCAGGCGGCGGAGACGGAGGAGATGGCATTGCATCAGATATCACCGGCACGATCGCCTTTTACGGTGGTGGTGGTGGTGGTGGTGGTGCGCAAAGTGATGCTATCGGAACCGGCGGCTCCGGCGGTGGCGGGAATGGTGGGAATGACGGTGTGACCGCCATTGCCGGAACTGCGAATACCGGCGGTGGCGGTGGTGGTGGAAACAATACCACTCTCGGCGCGTCCGGCGGGTCGGGAACGGTCATTTTGCGCTATCAGATTGTTGAAAACTATACCCAGACAGAACTTGAATATCTCAATCTGATCAACCAGATGAAGGCAATCGCCGAAGACTCGCAATATCAAGGCATCGCTCCGCTGGACGGAGATGAACTGATTACCTATTTCAATGAAAGCAGAACGAACTTCCTGATTACTGAAGCCTTTGACTTCGACGATCTGGACTTAGGGCTGAATGATGAAAATCTGCGTGACCTGGTCAACACACGTGAAAAACTGGAAAAAATCCGGGAGGCGCGTGGAAAGATCAGAACCTACGCCTCTTCCGTGACAACAGATCTAACAATTATCCAGGTCCGTGAAAATATGATGCGGGACATGATTAATGAACTGATTGCCGGGAGTGATGATTTAACGCTGGCAGATCAAAATGAACTTGGTGCACAGCTTCTCGCCCTGCAAACCCGTCAGCTTGTTCAAACCTCCGTTCTGTCCTCCGGCGCCAATAGCGAACGCCAGATCGGGAATTTAATCTCCGCCGCGGCGCGCGGCGTTTAAGCTTGTGGTAGAATCTTATCCAGCCCGCCCATATAAGGCTTTAAAACTTCCGGTACGAACACACCGCCATCGGCCGGGTCGTAATAATTTTCCATCACGGCAATCAGCGCGCGACCAACAGCGACTCCAGAACCATTCAGCGTATGCAGAAATTCATTCTTTTTACTGTCTTTACGCTTAAAGCGCGCATTCATCCGCCGCGCCTGGAAATCACCACAGTTTGAACAGCTTGAAATTTCGCGGTACGTGTCCTGCCCCGGCAACCAGACTTCAATATCATAGGTTTTCTTTGCGCCAAAACCGGTATCGCCTGTACACAGAACAACCGTGCGGTAGGGCAGTTCAAGTTTCTGCAAAATCTTTTCCGCACATTCCGTCATCCGCTCATGCTCGGCTTCGCTTTCCTCAGGTAAAGTCACAGAGACCAGCTCGACTTTATAAAACTGGTGCTGGCGGAGCATGCCGCGCGTATCTTTCCCGGCCGATCCGGCTTCCGATCTAAAGCATGGCGTAAAGGCCGTATAACGCCGCGGCAGATAATCTTCACTGACAATTTCCTGCGCAACCATATTTGTTAATGGAACTTCTGCGGTTGGAATAAGCCAATCGCCACGCGTTGTCCGAAACAGATCCTCAGAAAATTTAGGGAGTTGGCCAGTACCATACATTGTTTCATCCCGCACCAAAAGCGGCGCAGACACTTCGATATAACCATGCTCGCCCGTGTGCGTATCCAGAAAAAATTGCGCGAGCGCCCGTTCCATCTTTGCCAAGGCGCTATGCATTAATACAAAACGGGAACCGGATAGTTTGGCCGCGGTTTCAAAATCCATCATGCCGAGCCGTTCACCGATCTCATAATGCTCCGGCGCTTTATTGGCCCCATTTGGATTTTTTGGATCGCCCCATTTGCGAACTTCTTTATTATCCGCTTCATCTGCGCCATCCGGCACATCATCAAATAAAATATTCGGCAAACCGGCCAGATGCTGGTTCAGGCTTTCTCCTAAAGTACGATCCTGCTCTTCAAGCTCGGCCATTTTATCTTTCAGGGCAGATACCTCTTTCATAAGCTGGTCCGCATCGCCGCCGGATTTTTTTATCTCACCCACTTCACGGGATTTTTCATTACGCTCATTCTGGATCGTCTGGAGCTGCGTCTGGACCGCCCGGCGCTCTTCATCGAGCCTTAAAATTGCCGGGCTTTGTGCCTCCAGGCCACGGCGCGCCATGGCACCATCAAATTCCTTGGGGTTTTCACGAATGAAACGGAGATCATGCATTGTGTTTAACTTTCACTTCTTTTTATAATCACTGACATAATGGCATACAAAAACGCAGCCCAAACCACAATCCCGAATATCTTAACGGCGATCAGCCCGGAGAATGCGCTGCCCCTTATTTTTGACAGCCCGCATGGCGGAGACTTATATCCAGCCGATTTCGACTATGCCTGCGAGTTTCATGCCCTTGAGATGGCAGAAGATAAATATGTCAATGATCTGTTCGCC
>JANQIB010000040.1 GCA_028282385.1 Alphaproteobacteria bacterium | reverse complement strand
CCCGGCGGGGGGAGGGTTAGGGAGGGGGGGAGAAATCCACGCGCGTTGCGTCACCGGGTTAACGAAAGATTTCTTTACTTCCTCCAGCGTGGCGGGATCTTCGATATCTTGTTCCAGCGTATAGCTATCGATAATTTTGATGGTTGCTTTATGTCCAAGGCGGGCAAGCGCCCCCTCAAGGGTTGTCGCCCGGCCATCTTCTGCAAAAGTGAATACATCAATACGCTGCGCCATGGCATTCTTATAACCACAGCAAAGGCGCAGGTCACGGCGTTTTTTTGTTTTTTATTCAATTTTCTAGGTGTACTCTGAACGCCACGTGGTTTAAAAATAAGACTCGATGCCAAAACTCACCATTAATGATCAGGAAATAGAGGTCGAAGCAGGAACATCCATCCTGCAGGCGGCCGAGCAGCTGGGGATTGAAATCCCGCGCTTTTGCTACCATGACCGGTTATCCGTGCCGGCCAATTGCCGGATGTGCCTAGTGGAGTTGGAAGGGGCGCCGAAGCTGGTGGCCTCCTGCGCGATGGCGGCCGGGGATAATATGATTGTGCGCACGGATTCGGAAAAAGTGAAGAAGGGCCGGCAGGGCGTCATGGAGATGCTGCTGATCAACCACCCGCTGGACTGCCCGATTTGCGACCAGGGCGGGGAATGTGACTTGCAGGATCAGGCGGTGGCATATGGGTATGACCGATCCCGCTATGCGGAAAATAAGCGCGCGGTCAAAGACAAGAATTTAGGGCCGCTGATCAAGACCATTATGACCCGCTGTATTAACTGCACACGCTGTGTACGGTTTGGCGAGGAAGTGGCCGGTGTGACGGAGTTGGGCCAGCTTAATCGCGGGGAAGATGCGGAAATCGGGACGTTTATTGAAGCAGCGGTGACCACGGAGATGTCGGGGAATATGATTGATATCTGCCCGGTCGGGGCGTTGACCTCTAAGCCTTATGCTTTTACGGCGCGCCCGTGGGAGCTGCGCAAGACCGAAAGCATTGATGTGCATGACGGGCTGGGCTGTAATATCCGGGTCGATAGCCGGGGCAGTGAAGTGATGCGGGTTCTCCCGCGCCTAAATGAAGAGATTAACGAGGAATGGATCGATGACCGCGCGCGTTTTGCCTATGACGGGCTAAAGAAAAACCGGATCGATACGCCCTATATCCGTGATTCCAAGACACAAAAACTGCATGCCGTGAGTTGGGAAGAGGCTTTTACGTATGCGGCAGACAAGCTGCGCACCTTTAAGGGCTCAAACATGGCGGCCTTTGTTGGGGATATGTGCTCGACCGAAGAAGTGATTGCGCTTAAAGACCTGATGGCGGCCCTTGGTTCTGACAATCTGGAGTGCCGGGTGGATGGGGAGCAGTTCGATATCAATGAAAAAGCCGGATATCTGTTTAATTCGACGATTGCCGGGATAGACGAGGCCGATGCGATTTTGCTAGTCGGGGTAAATCCACGCCATGAAGCAGCGGTTCTCAATGCCCGCATCCGCCGGAACTGGCTGGAAAAACGTATGCCGGTTTCCGTGATTGGACCCGAGATAGACCTGACTTATCCATATTATCATGCGGGCACATCCATTCAGGATGTTGTTAAAATGGCCAAAGACCATAAAGGTAAGGTCAAGGCTGAACGCCCGATAATGATTATCGGCTCCGGCGTTTTTGCCCGTGAAGACGGCGCGGCGGTGCAAGCCGCGCTGCGCCAGGCGGCCATTGACCTGGGCTGTATTAAAGATGACTGGAACGGTTATAACGTGCTGCATAGCGCGGCGAACCGTGTCGGTGCGATGCAGGTCGAATTTTTCTCTAAAGAAGGGTTTAACCCGGCGCAGATGGGCATGGTTTATCTCCTCAATGTTGATACCCCTCATGTATTGGAAAGCATTCACCCTCAGGCCCTGGTGATTTATCAGGGGCATCACGGGGATGAAGGTGCGCGGCGCGCAGATATTATTTTCCCTGGCGCGGCCTATACCGAAAAGCATGGTATTTATATGAATACGGAAGGGCGTCCGCAAATGGCCAAGAAGGCGGTGGATGCACCCGGCGAGGCCAGGGAAGACTGGCGGATCCTCCGCGCGCTGTCGAGCTATTGCAATAAGGCGCTGCGCTATGACGATCTGTTCCAGATTCGCGAGCGGATTGTGAATGAATATCCGCAATTTGGCTTAATGGAGGAAGTTGCGGTCGGAAGCTGGGGTGATTTTGGCAGTAAAGGCAAGTTGTTAGAAGAAGATCTTAAACCAAGATATGAGAATTTTTATCAGACGAATGTGATCACCAGAGCCTCTTCCACGATGAAAGCCTGCGTGGCAGAATTTGTGAAGCAGGAAGAACGCGTATTGGAGGCGGCAGAATGAGTTACTTTGTCATTCTGAGCGCAGCGAAGAATCTAAGATCCTTCGGGCACAAGGCCCTCAGGATGACAGGAAAGAGAGTAAGATGACCAAGACAACGATTGAACAGGTGCAGGAATTTCATGAGGCTTTCGATTTACCGGTCGAGGCCACGCAGACGACGGGCAGCGAAAAAACCAAAAAGCTGCGGATTAACCTGCTGCAGGAAGAGTTAGATGAACTCAAAGACGCGCTAGACGATGATGATATGCAGGAAACGCTCGATGCGCTGATCGACCTGCAATATGTGCTGGACGGGGCGTTTTTGTCTTTTGGCCTTCAGGATGTCAAAAACGAAGCCTTCGCTGAAGTGCACCGCTCTAACATGTCCAAGCTCGGCGCCGACGGCAAACCAATCCGGCGCGAGGACGACGGCAAAGTCATGAAAGGTCCGGATTATTTCAAGCCCGACATGGCGCAGTTTATTGAGAATAAGAAGAAGGCGGCTTGATGGGGGTTAAGCAAGCGGCATTAGAGCATCTCGAAGTTATACAAAATCTGAATCAGCAGATTTTTGATTATGAGATAGAAACTTGTGATCCTCGGGGTTGGAATAGAAACTACCCCTATACGGAAGAGGGGCAAAAGTATCTTGAAAAAGCCATAAATTGTGAAGAAGGTTTTGAGGCTTTTATTTATCAGGATAGTTCGGGCGAAGTCGTAGGATATTTTATTTTGCACGAAACCCCTGAAGATGGGCTTTATCATCGTAACGGAATAAAACAGATACAATTTCACACTGCTTGTGTTGATAGAGAACACCGCAGAAAAGGAATAGGCGGAGAAATGATTGATTTTGCAAAAGCCTATTCGCGTGAAAAGGGGTATAATTCATTTCGCGTCGTGGCCAATGCAAATAATAAGGCGGCATGTAGTTTTTATAAAAAGGCCGGTTTTCAGGACTTTGAAATGGCACATGAGTTGGATTTGGATGGATAAATGTTGTTAGACCTCTGGACCACATACGGACTGCCCCTTGCGATGATGCTGCTTCATATCGGCATCCTGGTTGGTGCGATCCTTGGCGGTGTGGCCTATTACACCTATGCGGAGCGCAAAGTTCTGGGCGCGATGCAGCGCCGGCAGGGGCCGATGATGGTTGGCCCGTTCGGCTTGCTCCAGCCGATCGCGGACGGGGTCAAGCTGCTCTCCAAGGAAACAATTATTCCAAGCCAGGCGAACGGGCCGGTTTTTGTGATTGCGCCGATGCTGACCTTTGCGCTTGCGCTTGTGGCCTGGGCAGTGATCCCGGTCGATTACCAGCTGGTGCTCGCGGATATCAATGTCGGGATCCTGTTCCTGTTTGCGATTTCCTCGATGGGCGTTTACGGGGTGATTATGGCGGGCTGGGCGTCGAATTCTAAATACGCCTTTCTTGGCGCGATGCGCTCGGCCTCGCAAATGGTGTCCTATGAAGTGTCCATGGGGCTGATCATTGTCTGTGTGCTTTTATGCGTTGGATCATTGAACCTGACCGATATTGTGATGATCGAGCGGCCTTTCTGGGTCGATCTTATGCTCTTTCCGATGTTTATTGTCTTTCTGGTGTCCATCCTGGCGGAAACCAACCGCGCGCCGTTTGATTTGCCGGAAGGGGAGTCGGAAATTACCGGCGGATTTATGGTTGAATATTCGGCGATGACTTTTGCGCTGTTTTTCCTGGGTGAATACGCCAATATGATTTTGATGAGCGCAATGACCGTGATCCTGTTTATGGGGGGATGGCTGCCGCCGTTTGGGATTGAAGCGCTTGCTTTTGTGCCGGGCGTGATCTGGTTTGTTTTGAAAACCTGCCTTGTGATGTTTTTCTTCCTGTGGACACGGGCGACCTTTCCAAGATACCGTTATGACCAGTTGATGCGGCTGGGCTGGAAAGTGTTTTTACCGTTCACGCTGCTTTGGGTGGTTGTCGTGTCCGGAAGTTTAATTGCATTCGATGCGTTGCCGTAAGAGAGATCGAACATGAAAAACTGGATGAATGCATTTTTGCTGGTTGAGATCGTTAAGGGGATGGCCTTAACGCTTAAATATATGTTTTTTGTGCCGCGCGTGACGATCAATTACCCGTATGAAAAAGGGCCGATCTCTCCACGCTTTCGCGGTGAACATGCACTGCGCCGTTACCCGAACGGGGAAGAGCGCTGCATTGCCTGTAAACTTTGTGAGGCGATCTGCCCGGCCTTGGCGATTACAATTGAGGCCGAACCACGCGAGGACGGGTCCCGCCGGACAACACGTTACGATATCGACATGACCAAATGCATTTATTGTGGTCTCTGCGCCGAGGCCTGCCCGGTCGATGCGATTGTCGAAGGGCCGAATTTTGAATTCTCTACCGAAACCCGCGAAGAGCTTTATTACAATAAAGACAAGCTCTTAGATAATGGCGATCGCTGGGAAGCCCAGATCGCGGCCAATCTTCTGGCCGACGCGCCTTATAGATAAATTATTGACATAATGCTTAAATTTATATATCTTCTCCTGCCTTGAGAGGAGTAGAGAGTATGAGTTTCCAAGAATATGTTGTGGACCGCGTTCAGGCCATTGAGGCTGCGATAGAAGGAGAATCAGGCTGGAACGCTATCTTTGAGAACTCTCCTTTTTTATTTGATGATATGGTGGTGAATAGAAAGACTATCGTAGATTTCCTGCAATCAGATGATCTGCGACGACAGAAAATTGTGCAAGCGAGTAGCATGACGGTGGAAAGATATGATGATGCTACCGTTCAGGCAGGTTTTGAACAAATTAGACGCAAGCTAAATACTTTAAGCCAGGTTTTACAATCCAGACCTATTAACGGCTGGACAGCTTTAGAAATTTTAGATCATGTGGAGGCTATTCGGGATTGTGATTTAATGCAGGGAACAGAATTTCCTGAAGACATTGCTGGGAAAATCTCAAAAGAGGCTATTTCCAGGAAAGCCGCTTCTATTAAACGTATTGCGTTTTCTCAAGCACAGCGGAAACCCGGTTTAGTCTAGTATTCTGCTTATTATAATTCTAATAAAGTTCCCAGTTATTCATTGACAGACCACCAACGGGGATATGGTAATACATATTAATGATCTCGGTGCCGGGGTTTGAATCGCCCGTGCTGGCGTTTGAAATATGTCCAAGCGCTACGCCGAGGCGGGATTTATCATCAAATTCATAGGCGGCTTCGATCTGGGAGCGGAATTCAAGCGTGCCACCAAGATCCAGGTCGCTGTCGCCCTGCGCGTAGGCCCCGACGCCGAAATTCGGGGTAATCACAATGCGCTCACCGACACGGAAGTCGCGGTAGAGACCGGCGCCGGCCCATAGGCTGGCATCTGAGGTGAGTTCAAGACCAACCCAGGGATGGATATTCCAGAATAAATCCATGCTGCCCGCGCGATATTCCAGACGGAAATCGGCGGCGGCATAATCTTCGTCATCGTGAATGCCCATCACGCGGAAGGAGTCATAAAGCCCAACCCCGAGGGAGATATAATCTTTTTCCTGTTCGGCGCGGTCTTCACCGTCATCGGCGCGCACGTTCGCAGGAATAAGGAAAAGAACCGTCAGGGCAATCAGGGCAAGATGTTTCATAATATGTCTTCTTTGTTTGTTGAGGCCTCTATCTGTAGGCAATCTGCCGGAAAAATCAAGCCCGTCCTTTTGTCTCTCCCTCCCTTGAGGGAGGGGGTTAGGGGGAGGGTGTTGAATACAGTATTAAACAAAAAATTCTAAACCCTCACCCACTGCGACTAATCCACCTTCGCCCTTTGGGCTACGGCATGATAAGTCTCGTTGCCCTCTCCCAGGGGGAGAGGGAAGGGGATGGCTTGCGTTTTTTGCGTGTGCAGCCCTTGCGTGGCCCTGCGAATGGGATTAAAACAGGAGAGATCAAAATAGAGAATCTTAAAGCCACAATCTATGCTCGCATCTCTCGCTTTTTACCTGTTTGCCGGAATTACACTGCTTAGCGCAGTCATGGTGATCACGGCGCGCAACCCGGTTCATTCGGTTCTTTTCCTGATTTTGGCGTTTTTTAATGCGGCCGGGCTGTTCGTTTTGCTGGGCGCTGAGTTTGTTGCGATGATTTTGGTCATCGTCTATGTCGGCGCGGTCGCGGTTCTGTTCCTGTTTGTCGTGATGATGCTGGATATGTCCTTTGCAGATCTGCGCAAGGGGGCGATGAAATATGTTCCGGTTGGCATTCTGGCAGGCGGGATTTTGCTTGCCGAACTGATTGTCGTGTTTGGGGCCTGGGCCATGAAAGACGGGGCGGAGCCGGTGCAGCCAATCCCGGCAGACATTACAAATACTGAAGCGTTGGGCCGGGTCCTTTATACAGAGTATATCCTGGCGTTCCAGGTCAGCGGGTTGATCCTGCTGGTGGCGATGATCGGGGCCATTGTCCTGACGCACCGCCGCCGTCCGGGCGTGCAGCGCCAGAAAGTGGCCGACCAGCAGGCGCGGACAACCCACGAGTCGATGGAAGTGCAAAAAGTCACACCGGGGACGGGGGTTTAGATGCTGGATGTCGGAATTGAACATTACCTGACATTGGCCTCTGCGCTCTTTACGCTGGGTGTGTTTGGGATTTTCCTGAACCGGAAAAACGTGATTGTCATCCTGATGTGTATCGAGCTGATGCTGCTCGCGGTGAATATCAATTTTGTGGCGTTTTCGGCTTATATGGGCGATCTCACCGGGCAGGTCTTTACGATGATTATTCTCACTGTTGCGGCGGCTGAGGCAGCTATTGGTCTGGCGATCCTTGTCGTTTTCTTCCGCACCAAAGGCTCGATTGCTGTGGAAGATATTTCGGAGTTGAAGGGGTAAATTGTGAACGAAATTATATCAATTTATCGTCATTCCGGAAAGGGCGCAGCCCTTATCCGGAAATCATGCCGCCGGACTAGTTGTTGGCAGAAACCCCGGATCAAGTCCGGGGTGACGAGGTGGGGGGTATAATGGAATACTTAGCTGTTTTTTCACCGTTAATTGCTTTTCTGATTGCCTTCCTGTTTGGTTCTAAATTGGGGCATAAAGGGTGCCAGTTTGTCACCTGCGCGGGAATTACAGCGGCGGCGATTGCCTCTTGTGTTTTATTTATCAAAGTCGCCCTGGCACATGGAGAAGCCTATACCGTTCCGGTCATGACATGGATCGAGTCCGGGGCGTTTACGGCCGAATGGGCGCTGCGGATTGATACACTCTCCACCGTGATGATGTGCGTGGTGACGATTGTTTCGGCCTGCGTGCATTATTATGCGGTTGGTTATATGAGCCATGATGAGTGCCGCGGGCGTTTCATGTCATACCTGTCGCTCTTTACCTTTGCGATGATGATGCTCGTCACGGCAGATAACCTTGTCCAGCTTTTCTTCGGCTGGGAAGGGGTGGGTCTGGCCTCTTACCTCCTGATCGGGTTCTGGAACCATAAAGACAGCGCGAATGCCGCTGCCGTGAAGGCCTTTGTCGTGAACCGGGTTGGGGATTTCGGTCTCGCGATGGGTGTCTTTGCCGCGTTCTTTATCTTTGGCACGGTCCAGTTTGATGAGCTTTTTGCCGCCGCTGCAGATAATGCAGGCGTCACAATGGATCTGTTCGGGTTTGAACTTCATGCGATGACGGTGATCTGCCTGCTTCTTTTTATGGGGGCGATGGGAAAATCGGCCCAGCTTGGCCTGCATACCTGGCTGCCGGATGCGATGGAAGGGCCGACCCCGGTTTCTGCCCTGATCCACGCGGCGACGATGGTGACTGCCGGGGTGTTTTTGGTCGCGCGGATGTCACCGATGTTTGAGTATGCGCCGATCGCCCTGATGGTGGTGACAATTGTTGGCGCGTTGACGGCCTTTGTCGCGGCAACAATCGGCCTGACGCAGTTTGATATCAAGCGGGTGATTGCCTATTCCACGATGAGCCAGCTTGGCTATATGTTCTTTGCGCTTGGCGTGTCGGCTTACGGCGCGGCGATCTTCCACCTGATGACTCATGCGTTTTTCAAGGCGCTGCTGTTCCTCGGCGCGGGATCGGTTATTCACGCCCTGCATGACGAGCAGGATATGCGCAATATGGGAGGCGTGATGAAAAAGATCCCGGCGACCTATGTGCTGATGTGGATCGGCTCGCTGGCTTTGGCCGGGATTCCGTTTTTTGCCGGTTATTATTCCAAGGATATCGTGCTTGAAGCGGCCTGGGCCGATCATACATGGTTTGGCTCTTTTGCCTATTGGATGGGTATTGCCGCGGCGCTGATGACGGCGTTTTATTCCGGGCGACTGCTCTTTATGACTTTCCACGGCAAGCCGCGCATGGATAAAAAGACATTCGATCATGCACATGAAAGCCCGCCAATTATGCTAACGCCCCTGATTGTTTTAGGTGTGGGAGCGCTGTTCTCAGGCTTTGCCTTTTATGAGTATTTTGTCGGTCATCACCAGTTCTGGGCCGGGTCTATTTTCGTCCTGCCGGATAATGATACGGTAGCCGCGGCGCATCATGTGCCAATGTGGGTGAAGAAGCTGCCGATGGTGATGGGAATATCCGGGCTTGTGCTGGCCTTTATCATGTATGTGAAATTTGTCGGCCTGCCGGAAAAAGTAACAAAAGCATTTAAACCGTTTCACAGCCTGTTCTTCAATAAGTGGTGGTTTGATGAGCTTTACCAAAAAGTCTTTGTTGAGAATGCGGAGCGGTTTGGAAAACTGTTCTGGAGCAGCGACAAAAACGTTGTCGATGGGATCGGCCCGGACGGCGTTGCCGGGACATCAAAACGCTTTGCCGGAGTTCTGGCGCGATTCCAGACCGGCTATGTGTTCCAGTATGCCTTTATCATGATGATCGGTGTGATCGGTCTTGTGAGCTGGGTGTTTTATCAGGCAGTTACAGGGGGGATGCAGTAAGTTATGATCGAATTTCCTGTTCTCTCTTTGCTGACTTTTTTACCGCTCATCGGCGCTGTCCTTATACTGACAATCCGTGGTGAAGAGGCGATCGTTGCGCGCAATGCCCGCTGGGCAGCCTTATGGGTATCCGGTACGACCTTTCTTGTGTCGCTTTACCTGCTGCTTCAGTTTGACGGGACAAGCGGCGAGTTTCAGTTTGTTGAAAATGTCGAATGGTTCCCGGCGCTCGGTCTTAGCTATGCGATGGGGATTGACGGGATTTCCCTGTTCTTTGTTTTACTGTCCACCTTCCTGACGCCGATTTGTGTGCTGGCCAGTTGGAATTCCATCACCAAGCGGGTGAAGGAATATATGGTGGCATTCCTGGTCCTGGAAAGTTTTATGATCGGCACATTCTGCGCACTTGATGCGGTGCTGTTTTATATCTTCTTTGAAGGTGTGCTGATCCCGATGTTTATCATTATCGGGGTATGGGGCGGGGCACGGCGTGTGTACTCGGCTTACAAGTTTTTCCTCTACACGCTGCTTGGTTCGGTGTTGATGCTGCTGGCGCTTTTAACCCTTTATCACCAGACAGGCACGACGAATATTCCGGAGTTAATGGAAAATCCTGTCGGGCGGGATTTACAGATCTGGCTCTGGCTGGCTTTCTTTGCCAGTTTTGCCGTTAAAATGCCAATGTGGCCGGTCCATACATGGCTGCCCGATGCGCACGTCGAAGCGCCAACGGCAGGTTCGGTGATTTTGGCGGGTGTGCTTTTGAAAATGGGTGGGTATGGTTTCCTGCGTTTTAGCTTGCCGATGTTCCCGGAAGCGTCTGAACTTTTCGCGCCGTTTGTTTTCTGGCTTTCAGTCATTGCAATTATCTATACCTCGCTCGTGGCGCTCGTGCAGGAAGACATGAAAAAGCTGATTGCTTATTCGTCTGTGGCGCATATGGGTTATGTCACGCTTGGGATTTTTACCTTCACCGCGCAGGGGATTGACGGGGCAATCTTCCAGATGATTTCCCACGGGGTAATCTCCGGTGCGCTCTTCCTGTGTGTTGGCGTGGTTTACGACCGGCTGCATACGCGTGAGATTGCGCGTTACGGGGGGCTTGTGAAGAATATGCCCAAATATGCGACCGTCTTTATGATTATGGTGCTGGGCTCTGTCGGTCTGCCGGGCACCTCCGGATTTGTTGGAGAGTTTTTGGTTTTGCTGGCTGCCTTCCAGGTAGACACGGTGATTGCCGCTCTTGCGACAACGGGAATTATTCTCGGCGCAGCCTATATGCTGATGCTTTACCGTCGGGTTGTATTTGGTGCGCAGGTCAATAAGGATGCCGCGGCGATGAGCGATTTAAACCCCCGCGAGTTCTGGTATTTTGTACCGCTGGTTGCTCTCGTGATCTGGCTGGGTGTCCAGCCGGGTATTGTGATGGACAAGGTTGCGCCGTCAACAGAAAAGCTGGTCACACTCTATCAGAACAGATCAATAGAGACTGCTGCCGCGCAGGACATATCAGAAGATTCTTCTGAAGATCCTGTCCGTTATGAGGAGTTAAACGAATGAGCCTGTCCTTTGCAGATTTAATGCCGATCCTGCCGGAGCTGTTTTTAGCCTGCGCCGGGATGGTGCTGCTTGTGCTTGGCGCCTTGCGCGGAAATAGTGCCACCCCTTTTATCGGCAAGGCGGTCCTGATTTCTTTTGTTATTGCCTTCCTGATTTTGCTTGGCGTTGACTGGGGCGGTACATCGCTTTTGAATGATATGCTTGTCATGGACCAGTTTGCGGGCTTTTTGAAGTTACTGGTCCTGCTTGGGTTGATGGTATCTGTGGCGTTATCCTTCCAGTATCTGGATCAAATTATCTGCCAGAGATTTGAATATCCGATCCTGATCCTGTTTTCAGGGATTGGAATGATGCTGATGCTTTCAGCTAATGACCTGCTCTCGCTCTATGTTGGTCTTGAACTTCAATCATTGAGCCTTTATGTACTGGCCTCTATTCGCCGGGAACATTTGCGGAGCGCGGAAGCAGGGATGAAATATTTTATCCTCGGCGCAATTTCTTCGGGCATGCTGCTCTTTGGCTCGTCCATTCTCTACGGCTTTACCGGCGCGACAAATTTTGAAGCAATTGCTGATGCCCTGGCGTCTGACTTAACACCGGGCGCCCTGATCGGGATGGTCTTTGTCCTCGCCGGGCTGGCCTTTAAAATTTCCGCCGTGCCGTTCCATATGTGGACGCCGGACGTCTATGAAGGTGCGCCGACATCAGTGACGGCCTTCTTTGCCCTGGTCCCGAAACTGGCAGCGCTTGGCCTGATTGCCCGGCTGGTCTTTATCGCCCTGCCTGCCGCGCAGGATCAGGTGATGCAGATCCTGTGGCTGCTTGCAGCGGCCTCAATGACGCTGGGTGCGTTTGCGGGCCTTGCGCAGGAGAATATCAAACGGCTTTTGGCCTATAGTTCGATCGGTAATATGGGTTATGCGATGATCGGGATTATTGCCGGGTCCCAGGACGGCGTTGGCGCGATGATCTTTTATATGGCGATTTACATGATTATGACGGCGGGAACGTTTGGGATTGTTCTCTGTATGCGCCGGAACGGCCAGGCGGCTGAGCGGATTGAGGATCTTGCCGGCCTGTCCAGTAACAGCCCGTACCTGGCTTACGGTCTGGCGATCTTAATGTTTTCGATGAGCGGGATCCCGCCGCTGGCCGGTTTCTTTGGTAAGCTTGTGATTTTCCAGGCGGCGGTGCAGGCCGAGCTTTATGTGCTGGCCGTGCTCGGTGTTCTGACCTCTGTTGTTGCGGCTTATTATTATCTGCGCCTGATCAAAACGATGTTCTTTGATGATCCGGCCGATGCGTTTGAAAATGAGATTTCCTTCTCCCGCCGCGCGGTGATGATGATATCCGTCTTATTCATTCTTCTCTTTATTTTAAAACCGTCAATGCTTGTTGATATTTCCGTCAATGCGGCAGGAGCCCTGTTCGCCGGTTAAGATGGAATGGCGCACACAGGTTTTTGGTTCCCTTGGAAGTACACAGGATCTTGTTAAAGAATTTGCGGATCGTGGTGAGGAGGAAGGGTATGCTGTTCAAGCTTTAACCCAAAGCGAAGGGCGCGGCCGCCAGGGTAACGCGTGGGAAGCGCCGATGGGCAATCTCTATTTGTCTTTTTTGCTTCGCCCGGAATGTTCCTTAAATGATGCTGGCCAGCTTGCCTTTGTTGCGGCGGTGGCGCTGTCCGAGGCCATTGATCTGTATATGGAGAAAAGCCATATCAAAACCCTGAAATGGCCGAATGATATTCTGATCGATAATAAAAAGATTTCGGGCATTTTGCTGGAATCACAAACACGTGTTGATGGATCCCTGGAATATATTGTGGTCGGAGTGGGCGTGAATGTCCTTGCGCCGCCTGAAGGGAGGGCCGGACTTCAGGATATTGCCGAAAATCGCGTGGCGATTAACGTCTTTCGGGATGATTTTCTGGCCTGTATGAAGGTGGCTTATCACCACTGGCAGGAAAAAGGATTTGCCGAAATACGTCAAAACTGGCTAAAACAGGCGCATGGGCTGGAAGAGCCGATGCAGATCCGCCTGCCTGAGGGAACCTCCCAGGGGATTTTTAAAGGCGTTGATGAGAACGGGGCTCTGCTTGCTGAAATTGACGGGGAACAGAAAACGGTCAATGCAGGCGAAGTCCATTTTGGAGTGTAAGAAATGCTGTTAGCAATTGATGCAGGAAATACCAATATTGTTTTTGCCGTGATTGATGGCGAAAGCTTGAAGGCCAGCTGGCGTGTGCATACGGAAAGCACGCGGACGGCAGATGAATATACTGCGCTTTTGGTAAGGCTATTTGAAAAAGACGGGCTTTCCTTTAGTCAGATCAGTGATGTGATGATGAGCTCTGTTGTGCCGGATGCAAACAGGCATTTAAATGAATTTTCTGAAAAGAATTTTTCTATCACCCCGGTGATTATTACAAACAAAACGGTTTCACCATATCTGGAGATTGATATTGATAAGCCGGAAGAGGCCGGGACAGACAGGTTAATGAATGCTTTGGCTGTCTGTTCACATTACCAGGCGCCGGCGGTTGTTGTTGATTTTGGAACCTCGACAAATTTTGACGTGATTTCAAAGAGCGGCGCTTTTCGCGGCGGCATTTTAGCGCCGGGCGTGAATTTATCTGCCTCGGCCCTTCATGCTGCTGCGGCCAAGTTGCCGCGCGTGGATATCAGCAAGCCTGAAAAAGCAATTGGGGCCAATACGGTTGAGGCAATGCGCTCAGGGTTGTATTGGGGTTATATCGGGATGATTGAGGGGCTGTTGGCCCGCATCGGTGACGAGCTTGGCGAGAAGCCTTTCGTGATTGCAACGGGTGGCCTTGCCGGTATTTATGCGGATGGTACAGAGATGATTGATGTGGTGGATGAAACGCTGACCTTGAAGGGTTTAATCCGTCTTTACGCGCTTCAAAAACAAAAATCCAAGGCGGCATAATTCATTATGACCGATCTTCAAAAAGATGAGCTTTATTTTATTCCTCTGGGCGGGTCCGAGCAGTTCGGGGTCAATCTGAATGTCTATGCCTATGATGGTCAGTTTTTGGCGGTAGATTGCGGTATCGGCTTTGCCGATGAGCGGATGCCGGGGATTGATATTCTTTTGCCCGATCCAGCCTTTTTGGTGGAGAACAAAAAGAAACTGGCGGGAATGATTGTTACCCATGCGCATGAGGATCATGTTGGCGCGGTGGCACATCTTTGGCCGCGTTTGCGCTGCCCGGTTTACTGTACAAAATTTACAGCAGCTGTTTTGCAGGACAAGATCAATGAAAATCCTGACTGCAAAGGAATGAAGATACAGATCATCGGGCAGAATGATTTTGTGCAAATCGGTCCTTTTAAAACCCATTTTATCCCCGTGTCGCATTCTATTCCGGAAACAAGCTCTCTCATCATTGAAACGGAAAAAGGACTGATCGTGCATACCGGGGATTGGAATCTCGACCCTGCGCCGGCTTTGGGTCCGGTGACAGATCCTGAACCTTTCAAGGCGGCCGGGAAGAAAGGGGTGCTGGCCTATATCGGCGATTCCACCAACGCAGAAGTAGATGGCGTTTCCGGATCGGAAAGTGATGTAGCGGCCGGACTGGAAAAAGTTTTTAAAGATCTGGATGATGGTTTGATTGCGATCACGATCTTTGCCTCCAATATCGGGCGCATCCGGTCAATCGCTCTGGCGGCCAAGGCCTGCGGACGGAGCGTTGGGGTGATGGGGCGCTCTTTACACAGAATGATTGGCGCGGCGCGGCATTGCGGTTATCTAAAAGATGTGCCGGAATTTGTCGCTGAAGAAGATTTTGACCTGATCCCGCGTGATAATCTGGTGATTATTGTTACAGGATCACAAGGTGAGGCGCGCGCGCAGCTGGCACGTTTGTCACGTGGAGATAATCCGCGTTTTGAGCTTCAGAAGGGAGATACGGTGATTTTTTCTTCACGGGCAATTCCCGGCAATGAAAAAGAGATTATCACGGTCAAAAATAACCTGGCTGCCGGCGGGGTTAAAACCATTTCACCGAGGGATACAGAGCATTGCATTCATGTTTCCGGTCATCCGGCACGGGATGAGATTACGCAGATGCTCCAGTGGCTCAAACCTGTGAGCGCAATTCCTGTTCACGGAGAACGGACAATGCTCGAAGCACATGCCGAATTGGCCCGCGGCTGCCAAGTGAAAAGTACTGTTGTGCCAAATAACGGGTCTGTGATTCAGATTGGTCAAAAGGGCGTAAAAATAGTCGATCATATTGAAACGGGTTTATTGGCCGTTGAGCCAGGGCGTATTATTGAAGCCGGCCACAGCGCGATTTCGGAGCGGCGCAAATTACAGTTTTCCGGCAGTGTTCATGTCACGATCGTTCTTGATGGCCGTGGAGAGATTATGGGTGATCCGCAAATCTCAACCGTCGGACTTGTCGACACAGATGAATCGGAAGGTCGCCGGTTTGAGAAAGCTCTTTTAAGAGAAGTTGAAGATATTCTCGATGAATTCACGCAGGATGAAATTGATGATGAAGAACTGATTAGTGAAGAGATCCGGATTGGCGTGCGCCGTCTTGTGAATAATATGATCCGGATTAAGCCGAAAACCACCGTTCATGTTGTGAGGGTTTGAGATGGGGCCTGTTTCCGGGATCGTTGTGTACCTGATGATTTTCTGGACGGCTTTGTTCTGCATCCTGCCATGGGGAAACAAACCGCATAATGAACAGGGGGAAGGTCTGGCTGGCAGTGCACCGAAAAATCCGCGCCTGAAACAGAAGTTCCTGATAACAACCATAGTGTCTGCCATAATTTGGACCGTCATCTATGTTCTCATTGAAATGGAAATAGTCGACTGGCGATTGATGGCGCAGCAGATGGCCGGAGAAGAGGGCCGATTATGAGGTATTTCAAATGTCATTGCGAGGAGCGTCAGCGACAAAGCAATCTGGGGAGGCAGGCGCGATTTCTGGATTGCTTCGCTGCGCTCGCAATGACGATGTTGTGTGTATTGCCTGCTTACGCAAATGATCTGCCCCCTGAATGCAGGTTGTTACCGGCGCATGTACCGCGTGCGGATGTGTCTGCTGAATACCAGGCAGGCGTGGATGTTCGTGGCAAGCCCGTTGTTCCGGCTGATATAAATGGCGGGTATTTTAATGATTTAGAACGTGTAGTGATTCCCTTATCCGTTGACCTGGCCGAGCGCCTGAAGAACTCAAATATTGAAGGCCTGCAGCTTGAAGCAGATTTGGGAACGCTGGAAATCTATCAATCGGGCCGGGTTAGTTATAATGGGCAGGACTGGACGTCTCAGGTTTATGCCATCTGCGGGGAAACTATACAAGCTTCTGAGCAGAGCGTAGAAGAATCTATAGAGACAGATGCGGTTGAAGTCGAACCTGTAAACGCGGTCCCACCTTCGGGGCAATAATCTAGGCCGCTTTGGCTTTTTTTCTTTCAGTGTATTTAAACCAGTGATCAAAATTCCGGCCGAGAATTTTTTCCATTTTTTGAATCTCGGGCTCAAAATACTCTTCCAGCATGGCATAAATCTCTGCTCCCGGTTTTGGTGGGGCAGGCGGTGTATAGCCGGGCCGGAGAATTGGACGGATTTTATAGATATAAACACGGTGAAAGAAATAAAGTACCGGACCAAGGAGCGGAATTTTATTATATTTAATCTTGCTTAATCTTTTCTCCCGCAAGGGCGACATATGTTCCATTGTTGGATTTACAACCGGGAAGTCCTCACGGCCATCAGCTGGCAGATCTAAGAAATCAATAATCTCATCATAGATCGCTTTCGTGTTCTGTTTAAAATCATCATAGAGGATAATTTTTCTTTGTTCCTGGGGAACAAGTTTCGTGAATTGTTCCAGCTGTGTACCCAGGGCAAGAAGATCCCGGTATTGAAGCATTCGCGGATCGGTTGCGTCTTTGGGAAGATGTTTTCCTTTGGCGCGTTCATCCTGCAGGTTCCAGGCCTCCATAAAATCAGCTTGATCCTCATGGCCGGATTTGATGTTTTGGGTATGCATGGAAATGGCTGCATCTACCGGACTTCGAACCATGGCAATCATTTTTGCGTCTTTATTAAAGGTCAGAATGTTAGACAGGGCATGGGGCGATTGCAGATACATGACGGAGGCTTCACCTGTGAGCTGGCCTTCCGCGGCATCCTTAAAAAGATCCATATAATCTTCCTGGCTTTTAGCCATCACAAAAAAATCCGAGAGTTCGGTGGCAAAATGGTGCGGTTCTTTGATCCGGCAGCCAAAGACATCCCCGCGTTCACGCAGATATTCGTATAAAGCTGAGGTTGCGCATTTGGGCGCGCCGACAATAAAAAAGGAAGGCTTGGAATTTGTCATGCCTGGAACCCTAAAGAAACCGGGCTTTGCGGGCAAGGTACAAATTTTTAACCTGAAAACAAGACAATGGACAGGGGGCGGGAGATGTCATAAAGTCTTATGCGTTTGAAATCAAAGGATAATAGAAATGCGCCTGTCCCGTTATTTTTTACCGACCCTGCGTGATAACCCGAAAGAGGCCGAGATTGTCTCGCACCGCTATATGCTGCGGGCGGGGATGATCCAGCAAAATGCCGCCGGGATTTATAGCTGGTTGCCGATGGGGTTTAAGGTTTTAAAGAAGATCGAGCAAATTGTCCGGGAAGAGCAGGACCGCTCCGGGGCGCAGGAAATCCTGATGCCGACAATTCAGCCGGCCGATCTCTGGCGGGAATCAGGTCGTTATGATGATTACGGCAAGGAGATGCTTAGAATACAGGACCGGGCGGAGCGGGATATGTTATTCGGTCCAACCAATGAGGAAATGGTCACGGATATTTTCAGATCTCATGTGAAGTCTTACAAAGATCTGCCGAAAAACCTCTATCACATTCAGTGGAAATTCCGGGATGAAGTGCGTCCGCGTTTTGGTGTGATGCGCGGCCGGGAATTCCTGATGAAAGATGCATATTCTTTTGATCTGACCGAAGAGGATGCAAAGATTGCGTATCAGAAAATGTTTCTGGCTTATTTGCGCACCTATAAGCGGATGGGGCTGAAAGCGATCCCGATGCGCGCAGAAACCGGTCCGATTGGCGGGGATATGTCGCATGAATTTATTATCCTGGCGGAAACCGGCGAGAGTGAAGTCTTTGCCGATAAAAAGTGGGAGAATGTCGATCTTGAGGCGGCTGGCCTGTCTTATGAAGATCTGAACGGGCTGAATGAATATTTTGAAGAAAAAACGTCAATTTACGCCGCCACGGATGAGCAGCATGATCCGGGCGCTATTGCCGAAGATCAGCTGATGACCGCGCGCGGCATTGAGGTCGGTCATATCTTTAATTTCGGAACGAAATACTCAAAGCCAATGGGCGCGACGGTTCAAAATAAAGATGGTGACGTTGTCCCTGTAGAGATGGGATCTTACGGGATTGGCGTGTCGCGCCTTGTTGGCGGGATTATCGAGGCCAGCCACGATGGAGACGGGATTATCTGGCCGGAAGAAGTTGCGCCGTTTGATATTGGCCTGATTAATCTGAAGGCCGGAGATCAGGCTTGTGACGGCGCTTGTGAAAAGCTTTATGCGGATCTGAGCGCGCAGGGGAAAGATGTCCTTTATGATGACCGCGATGCCCGCGCCGGGGAAAAATTTGCCAATATGGATTTGATCGGCCTGCCCTGGCAGGTGACGATTGGCCCGAAAGGCGTGGCAAATGGCATGGCTGAAGTTAAAAACCGCAAAACAGGTGAAAAGCATGAGATTTCCATTGAAAGTGCGATGGAAAAATTGGCGGCCTGAAAAGAGTAGAGATGTTTTCTAAGCCCGAACGTATGATTGCCTGGCGCTATTTGCGCTCCCGTAAAGCCGAAGGGTTTGTTTCGGTGATTGCGGGCTTTTCCTTTTTGGGTATTACGCTTGGCGTGGCGACCCTCATTATTGTGATGTCCGTGATGAACGGGTTCCGGCTGGAATTAATCGACCGCATTCTCGGTTTGAATGGTCATTTGAATGTCTATTCGGCTGCCGGCCCTGTTGAAAATTATATGGGGCTTGTCAGCAGGATTGAGCAAATAGACGGTGTAGAAAGTGTCCGTCCGATGATTGAAGGGCAGGTACTTGTTACCGTTAACGGAGTGGCGACTGGTGCACTTGCCCGTGGCCTGAGCCGGGAAGATTTTGCAACCAAACCGATTTTATCTGATGGAATTGTCCAGGGTGATCTTGGCGCTTTTGGCGGGGAAGGTGTTGCCGTTGGGGTGAAAATGGCGGAGCGCCTGAAGCTTTTTCCAGGTGACACAATCACTTTGCTTGCTCCTAAAGGAAAAGCCTCGCCATTTGGGACGATCCCACGGTCCCGCACCTATAAAGTCGGCGTCATTTTTGATGTCGGGATGTATGAATATAATAACGGCTTTGTCTTTATGCCGCTTGAGAGCGCGCAGACTTTTTTTAAAATGAAGGGGCGGGTCAACTCACTCGAGGTCATGGCCAAAAACCCGGATGTGGCAGAGCGCATTAAGGGGCAGATTATACAGGCGATTGGTGATGACGTCCGGCTTTATGACTGGAAACAGGCAAATAGTTCTTTTATTAATGCGCTGAAGGTTGAACGCAATGTTATGTTCCTGATCCTGACGCTGATTATCCTTGTGGCTGCATTCAATATTATTTCCTCAATGATTATGTTGGTCAAAGATAAGGGGCGCGATATTGCGATTATGCGGACAATCGGGGCCACGCGCGGATCGATGCTGCGTATTTTTATCCTGACCGGGGCGAGTATCGGGGTTGTTGGAACGCTTTCCGGCGCTGCGCTCGGTATTGCATTTGCATCTAATATTGAATCGATCCGCCGCGCGCTTGAAAGTTTGACCGGCACGGAATTATTTGCAGATGAGATTTATTTCCTCTCGCAGCTTCCCGCCGTTGTGGAATGGAATGAAGTGATTTCGGTGATTGTTATGGCGCTTATTCTATCCATCGGTGCGACGCTCTATCCGGCCTGGCGCGCGGCCCGCCTCGATCCTGTGGAGGCGCTGCGCTATGAGTAAGGATATTCTTGTTCAAACAAAAGATCTCAGCCGGGTTTACCATCAGGGCGGGCAGAGTCTGAAGGTTTTGCAAAACGCCAATATTGAAATTTATTCCAGTGAAATTGTTGCTCTTGTCGGGCCCAGCGGATCAGGAAAATCGACGCTTCTTCATATGGTGGGGCTTCTCGATACGCCAACAAGCGGGTACCTGGAGGTTAATTACCAGGATGTTTCCAAGCTGAATGAATCGCAGCGGACCAAAATGCGCCGGGATTTTATTGGCTTTATCTACCAATTCCATTATCTCCTGCCGGAATTTACCGCGCTTGAAAATGTTGTTTTGCCGCAGATGATCGCTGGCGTGAACCAAGCCCGCGCGGAAAAGCGGGCAAAGGAAATCCTGGCGGATCTTAAGCTTGATCACCGTTTTGATCACAGGCCGGCGCGCCTGTCGGGTGGAGAGCAGCAGCGCGTGGCCATCGCCCGTGCCCTTGCCAATGAGGCCAAATTGATTCTGGCCGATGAACCCACAGGCAATCTCGATCCTGAAACGGCTGAAGAGGTGTTTGATCTGATGATCGGGCTTGTCCGGGATCAGGGGGTTGGCGCACTGATTGCTACTCATAATATGGACCTGGCCGAACAGATGGACCGGATTTTAGAGCTTAAAGCCGGGCGGATTATCAGCTACTAATAGGATATGTCTACTGAGTCGCTTCAAGACGTGTCATTCGTGCATCTGCACGTTCACTCCGCCTATTCGCTGGCGGAAGGGGCAATTCATCCCAAAGAGCTAGTTAAGTTGGCCAAAGCGCAGGGTGCGCAGGCTATTGCCGTGACCGATACGAATAACATGTTTGGGGCGCTTGAATTTGCGATGGCTGCCAAAGGGGTTGGGCTTCAACCCATTCTTGGCAGTCAGCTGACTTTATCGGATGGAAAGCAGATTGTCCTGATTGTCCAGGATGAGCAAGGCTATAGGAATCTCTCCAAAATTCTGAGCGATGCCTATATGGGCGGAGAAGGCGGCAAGGATGTCAAAGTTGTTCTTAGTGATCTTAAAGGGCTCAGTAATGGCTTAATCTGTCTATCCGGCGGCCCGGTGAAGGGGCTGATTGATGAGGCAGATATTCTGAAGGCCAAAGAAATTTTTGGAGACCGTTTTTATATTGAACTGCAACGTCATGGTTTGGCCGAAGAAGACCGCAATGAAGGGCCGTTAATTGACCTTGCTTACCAGCACGATATTCCGCTTGTTGCGGCAAATGATGTTTATTTTTCTGCGCGTAAGATGCATGAGGCGCATGATGCTTTGCTCTGTATTTCCGAAGGGCGGTATGTGACAGAGGATGACCGCCGGAAAGCCACACCGGAGCATTATTTGAAAAGTGCGGAGGAGATGGCGGAACTGTTTCAGGATATTCCGGAGGCTATTCAAAATACGTCTTATATCGCCCAGCGTTGTCATTTTCTTTTGGAGTCGATTGATCCAATCCTGCCGCCTTTTGAAACTGAGAGCGGGCGCAGCGAAATTGAAGAGCTTCGCGTTCAGTCTAAAGAAGGGCTGGATTGGCGGATTGAAAATTTTGTAACCGAGGGAACTGATCCGGCGCCCTATTATGAACGTTTAGGGTATGAGCTCGGTATTATTGAGCAGATGGGTTTTCCCGGTTACTTCCTAATCGTGTCCGATTTTATCAAATGGGCCAAGGAACATGATATTCCAGTCGGGCCGGGCCGGGGATCGGGGGCCGGATCGGTCGTAGCCTGGGCCCTTAAGATTACCGACCTTGACCCGCTCGAACTGAACCTTCTTTTTGAACGTTTTCTCAATCCTGAACGGATTTCCATGCCGGATTTTGATATCGATTTTTGCCAGGACCGGCGGGATGAGGTTATCAAATACGTTCAGGATAAATACGGCCATGATCATGTCGCGCAGATTATTACCTTTGGAAAACTGCAGGCGCGGGCTGTGGTGCGTGATGTTGGCCGGGTTTTGCAAATGCCTTATGGCGCGGTTGACCGTATCGCCAAGATGATTCCGAATAATCCGGCAAACCCGACAACGCTCGAAGAAGCTTTAGAACAAGACCCTGATCTGCGCGCCGAAGCAGATAAGGATGAGGTTACACAAAAACTTGTCGATATCGCTTTAAAACTGGAAGGGCTTTATCGCCATGCTTCGACGCATGCGGCAGGAGTTGTGATTGGTGACCGGCCGTTGCACGGGCTGGTTCCCGTCTACCGTGATCCGCGCTCGGACATGCCGGTGACACAGTTCAATATGAAATATGTTGAGCAGGCCGGGCTTGTGAAATTCGACTTTCTTGGTCTGAAAACACTTACGGTTATTCATGAAGCGGTGAATAATGTCAAACAAACGACGGGTAAAGAAATTGATATCCTGCAAATTCCACTGGATGATGAAAAGACGTTTGAAATGATTTCGCATGGTGATTCAACCGGTGTGTTCCAGCTTGAAAGTACGGGCATGAAAGATGTCCTGCGCAAGATGAAGCCAAACCAGTTTGAAGAAATCATCGCTCTGGTTGCGCTTTACCGTCCCGGGCCGATGGATAATATCCCGGTTTATATCAGCAATAAAAAAGGTGAGACCGAGCCTGATTATCTGCATCCTAAGCTGCAACCGATTTTGGAGCCAACTTACGGGATTATGATTTACCAGGAGCAGGTGCTGCAGGCGGCGCAAATTCTTGCAGGCTATACGCTGGGTGGTGCGGACTTTCTGCGAAAAGCGATGGGGAAGAAAATTAAGTCC
>JANQIB010000147.1 GCA_028282385.1 Alphaproteobacteria bacterium | reverse complement strand
TCACCTTTCAGTTCGCCATAGGTGATTTTTTTATCATGTTCCGGATTGTCACCTTCCCAGATCAAGGCAACATCGTTTTCCTTTTCCGGCAGGTGGCGGTCAACACAATTATAACAGGCGTTTAAAATACCGTCCTCATACCATTTGATGGAGACCGGGATATCAAAAGACGTGTTTTTGATTTTGGTTGGCTCTTTAAACCAGGAAATCCGCTGTCCGATTTCTTTCCAGAACCCTTCCGGATCGGAAAGTGATTTCTCATACATTTGTTGGTATCTATCAGGCGTGATATGCGCTGTTTCAAATGTGGAAGGCGTAAATTTTTCTGCTGTATTTGTCATGTCCGCACTATAGCAAAGCCAGCGTCAGCGTTAAGCCCAAAATGTTGTGCGTTGCAAAATTAATCAAGCGCTTCTGACTCAATAGGTTTTTGGTTTTTTTGAATTTTGCGGAAGGTAATAATGGCGATCCCTAAAATGGTCAATGCGCCGCCAAGGAATAAAGAGAGCGTTAACGCCTCATCCAGGAATAAAACACCGGCCGCAATGCCGAATACAGGGATCAGAAGAGTCCAGGGAACAATCTGATTAACCGGATAGCGCACCATTAATTTTTGCCAGACAATATGGCTGCCGGATAAAATCACAGCCTGATAAAGTACAACCGCGCTGATTACCGGCCAGTTCAAAATGTCATATGTTGTCATCCAGCCCGTGCCATCGATCAAAAGACTGCTTAGAAAAATAAACGGTGTAATCGGCAGGTGCAGATACGCAATATAGGTGGAAGGGTGCACAACATCGATTTTTTTCATGACGATATAGGTCAGCGCAATAAACAAAGCGGATAGAAAACCGTAAATATATCCTTCGATCGGACCGGATAAGTTTGGGCCGCCAACCAGAACGATGATTCCTGAAATACCAATTGCAATTCCTGTCCAGGTCCGCCAGCCAATATCTTCTTTTAGGAAAAGCCAGCCGATTAGCGTGACAATAATGATTTGGGATTGCAGCAAAACAGACATCAGTCCTGCGGGCATTGTTATCAGGCCGACATATAAAAAGCCTTGATGAAGTAATCCCATCAACAGGCCGATACTGGCAATCATCATGGCTTTGCGCAGGCCCGGCCATTGTGAAAAAGGAAGGAAAATTAAACCGGCTGCCAAAAAACGCAAGGTTAGCAGCATCAGCGGCGGGATCTCACCAACGCCAATTTTGATGGCAACAAAGTTGCTGCCCCAGATAATGATGACACCCAGGGCAAGGAAAGTAGCTTGGAATGTCATCGGCTAAAGTCCGCCTTTTTTGAGAATAATGTCCCACTCTTTTTTACGGACCGGAGAGACGGACAGGCGGGATTGTTTAAGCAGCGCCATATCCGCAAGGCTTTTGGTCTCTTTAATCTCTTTCAGGGTCACCGGCGTTTTTAATGATTTGATGGCTTTAAAATCCACCATGCCAAACCGGCCCTTTTCATCGGTGTGATCCGGGTAATATTCTTTTACGACTTCACAAATGCCGACAATTTCCTTGCCTTCATTGGAATGGTAGAAAAAGGCTTGATCGCCGATTTTCATTTCTTTCATGTTATTGCTGGCCTGATAATTCCGAACCCCGTCCCAATGCTCCACGCCTTTTTTGACGTGGTCATCCCAGGACCATTTATAGGGTTCGGATTTAATCAGCCAGTATTTCATTTCGTCGCTTCCTTTTCCCTGTTTTTACCTCTCCCCATGGGAGAGGGATTATTTTACTGTTCTTTAAACACTTTCCGGACGCAGAGGACGGGCTAACATGCGCTCAATGGTTTCATCAATGCTCGCCCCGTTGCTCAGGCAATCATGAACGGCAAAAGAGATCGGCATATCTACGGCGTTGTGGCGGGCCATGACCGTTAAAGCTTCTGCTGTTGTCACGCCTTCCGTTACCGAATTGCGGGATGCCAGAATTTCTTCCAATGTTTTTCCCTCTCCAAGGGCGATCCCTAAAGAATAATTGCGCGATTGCATCGACGTGCAGGTCAGGATCATATCGCCCATGCCGCACATGCCCATTAATGTCTCTTTTTTGGCCCCCATGGCAGCGGCCAGTCGGCCCATCTCGGCAAGTCCGCGTGTTACTAGGGCCGCGCGGGCACTTTCCCCAAGACCTCGGCCGATAATCACACCGGCGGCAATGGCAATAACGTTTTTTACCGCGCCGCCAATTTGTGCACCCTGAACATCATCTGTTTGGTAAGCCCGCAGGGTTTTGCAGGATAAAAACTCGACAAGCTCTGCACCAACATCTTTATCATCACAGGCAATGGTAAAAGCGCTCGGCAGGCCACGGCCGATTTCAGCGGCAAAAGTCGGGCCGGTCAAAATCGCTAATTTTGTGTCGGGTAAAATTTCCTGGACAACATCAGACAGCAGCATGCCGCTTTCAATTTCAATTCCCTTGGAACAAATGACAAGAATATGATCTTCCCGGATATCACGCTTCATGGATAAAAGCGTCGCACGGATATGTTGCGCCGGAACAGACAGGAGAAGCACATCCCGGTCGCAGGCGCGGGCCAGGCTATCTGTGCCCTCAAGATTTTCATGAAGCTGAACACCCGGCAGAAAGACAGTGTTCTCACGTTTTTGTGTAATGGCATCGGCAACTTCGGGTTCACGTGCCCATAATCTGACTTCTCTTTCGGAAGCAGCGAGCGCCTGCGCCAATGCCGTTCCCCAAGCTCCTGCCCCAATAACACCTATTGTTTCCATACTAAAATACACCCTTGTTGATTGATTGTTTTTATGGCGTCTTATTTATCAGGCTTTTACACCTGCGCCGATTTTTTTCTCTGCGCCCGGATCAAGCGGCCATCTGGGGCGCGCTGCGCAGTCCAGAGAATCTACATGGCCTGCTTTTAACTTTTCTATTCCCGTCCAGGCAATCATCGCGCCGTTATCTGAGCATAAGCCCAGCGGCGGTGCAACAAATTCCATATCTTCTTGATTTGCAAGAGATTTTAGGGCTGACCGCAAGGCTTTGTTGGCCGCGACCCCGCCGGAAATGACTAAAGGCCCATTTCCGTAAGATTTTTTGAAATCGATGATGGCATGCTTGAGGCGGTCAGACACAATCCGGGAAGCCTTCTGTTCGAAGGCGTAAGACAGATCGGCGATATCTTCGGGGATGAGATCACCGGGCGGCAGTTTTTCAACATACTGTCGCATGGCGGTCTTCAGGCCTGAGAAAGAAAAATCACACCCGGCGCGGCCGACCATCGGGGCGGGCAGGTTATATTTGCCGATCGCGGCAGACGGATCTTTACACCCGGCGGCCATCTTCTCAAGGTTCGGGCCACCGGGATAAGGTAGCCCCATAAGCTTTGCACTTTTGTCAAAACATTCACCAAGGGCATCGTCGAGCGTTGTGCCCATACGTTTATAAATGCCGACATCTTCGGCGACGAGAATTTGTGTATGTCCGCCGGAAACAAGCAGGATTAAATAAGGAAAGGCGGTTTTATCTGTCAGGCGCGGCGTTAAAACATGTGCTTCCAGATGATTGACGGAAATAAAGGGCAGACCGCGCGCCGCTGCGATGGCTTTTCCGGCCATCATGCCCACCATCACCCCGCCGATCAGACCGGGCCCGGTTGTTGCGGCTACGCCGTCCAGATCATCAAAACTTAGCTCTGCATCCATTAACGCAGCCTGGATCAGCGTATCCAGATGATCCAGATGCGCGCGCGCGGCAATTTCTGGAACAACGCCGCCAAAGGCCTCATGTTCTTTGAGTTGGCTCAGAACATGATTGGACAAAATGCCGCGCTCACTGCACACAATAGCAGCAGCAGTTTCATCGCAGGAGGTTTCAATGCCTAAAACAATCATGGGAAAAAGGATATTTCATCTTTTCCTAGCCCTGTAAAGGACTTAGAACTGTAAAACAATGACAGGCCTTCAGAAAATCAGGATCGGGACGCGCGCTTCGAAGCTCGCGCTTATTCAGGCGCACACCGTGCAAGAGCGTTTGCAGGCAGCTCATCCGGGCCTTGAAGCAGAAATTGTTGAGATCACCACCTCCGGGGACTGGAAGCCGTCTGATGGTGAAACGCGCCTGTCAGAAGCTGAAGGTGGAAAGGGTCTGTTTGCCAAGGAAATTGAAACCGCGCTTTTAGACGGACATGTTGATATTGGCGTACATTCCTTAAAGGACATGCCGTCTTTTCTGCCGGATGGACTTGTCATCGATCATGTTCTCGAACGCGAAGATCCGCGCGATGTTTTTATAAGTGCAAACTATAAATCTCTTGAAGAATTACCCCAGGGGGCAAAACTCGGCACGTCCTCATTGCGCCGTCAGGCCATGGCGCTTGCTTTGCGCCCTGATCTTGAAATTGTTCCCTTGCGCGGGAATGTTGGCACACGTCTTGAAAAAATTCAGGGCGGGCAGGCTGATGCAACATTTTTAGCAGCGGCCGGCTTAAAACGCCTTGGACTTGAAGAGCATATAAAAGCTTACATGGGGATCGATCAGATGTTACCGGCGGCGGCGCAGGGTGTGATCGGAATTGAATGCCGCGCCGGAGAAGATGATATTCAGGAAGCTTTAAAGGCAATTCATCATGAACCGACCGGTTTTTGTGCAACTGCCGAACGGGCCGCGCTGCAAATTTTAGATGGCTCCTGCCATACGCCAATTGGAGCTTATGCCGTTCTGGAAGGGAAGCAGGTCACCCTGAAGGCGCTTGTCGCTTCAGAAGATGGCGCGGAAGTTTATAAAGACAGCATCAGCGGGGCGGTTAAGAATACACAGGACGCACAGGCACTCGGTGAAACGCTTGGCCGTCAGCTCAAAGATGTTATTCCACCGGATTTACTGACATGAGCAATGCAGCTGTTCTGATTACCCGTCCGCAGATGCAGGCCCAAAAAACGGCGCAGCAAGTCAAAGAAATGGGATTTGAACCTGTCCTGTGCCCGCTTCTTGAGATTGAAACAGTAGAACACGACCTACCTGACACATCTTATGATGCGCTGATCCTGACAAGTGCGAATGCAGCGCAATGTTGTGATTTGAATGCTTTTTCAAAAGACATAGAGATTTTTACTGTCGGGGAACAGCTCTCTGCTCTTCTATCAGATAGGGGGTTTAAATATATTATATCTGCCCCGACGGCGCTTGACCTGGCGGATCAGATTTTAAAATCACCGGCTGCAAAAATTTTATACTTACGCGGGGAAGATATCCGCTGTGATCTGGCAGCGCTTTTACCGCAAAAGACAATTGATGAGCGTGTCGTTTATAAGGCGCTTCAGAAAACGGATTTGCCGGCAGATATTCTTCAAAAGCTGGAAAACGGCGAAATTCAATATGCCCTGTTTTATTCGGTGCGCACCGCCCAGACATTTGTTCAGGCCATGCAAAAAGCGGGCGCGATGTCCTGTGTTCAGGGGACAAAGGCCTTGTGTTTGAGCCCGTCCGTGCTAGAGTCAGTTTCCGTATTGCCCTGGAAAGAAAGCTGCAGCGCCCCGCGTCCAACCGGCCGGGCGCTTTTGGAAGAACTGATCCGGGCAAAGCAGGGTTAAAATTGTGATGTGTAAGGAATAATAAGGAGCAGGACTCATGGCCTCAGATGTGAAAAATCTTGATAATGCTGTGGAAGTGATTGAACGGTTTGGCGGCATTCGTCCGATGGCCAGCAAGATGAATGTTCCTGTCACGACGGTACAGGGCTGGAAAAAGCGTAATACGATCCCTGAAGACCGCGTTGAGGATGTCGTTAAAGCGGCGAAAGAGCATAATATTGACCTGTCGGGGATTGAGAAGGCCCGCGCCTCTGTAGCGAACGAAAATACTCAAAAAACGCAGCCGTCTTCTTCAAAACTTGAAAAACCTGAAGCAACCCCTCAAGATATTCTTATGGCCGAAATTCGCAGCAGCACGCAAAATGCAATCCGTACCAGTATCTGGGCGACAGTGATTTTATTGCTTTTGACGGTCGCGGCGGCGGTCTTCATGTTTGCGCCGCAGGCTCGTCAGGTCACGCAAAATACGGCTGAGCTTGAAAATATGAAGGGCGAAGTGGGCATGCTTGGCGAGGAAGTCCGTGACGTTAATCAGCGCACTTCTTTCATGCGCAAAATCATTCCGGAAGAATTACAGAATAAGGTTGATGAGCTGCAAACGCAGGCGCGTAACGTACAGGAAAATGTTGAGCAGCTTGCCGTGAAAGCAGACACGATCCAGGAAGCTTTGTTTTCGGATCAGGCCGGCTCTTTAAGCCAGCGTTTAATGGTTTTGGAAAAAGAATTTGAAGGTTTTAAAGGCATGCCGCAACTTTCTGCGCTGGCCGGGCGGGTTGAAACGCTTGAAAAAACCATGTCAGGGCAGGCGCAGCTCGATGATGCGATCAAGGAACTGACAGCGATGCTCGGGGATGTTGACGGCCGCGTTGGGCAAATGGCCGGAGATGTTGAGCAGAATACAGAGCAGGTGGCGGCGCTGGAAGATAAGATGCTCGAAGAAGAACTTGCCAAAGCGCAGGACAATGAAACGGCTTTGGGTGAAACGCTCGAAGGGGTGACGCGCCAGGATATGAAGGCTGCTGTCACGCTTCTTGCTTTTTCCCAGTTGCGGGAATCCTTAAACCGTCAGGCGCCGTTTGAAGAAGACCTTGTCCTGCTGGACCGTGTGGCCGGGGATGATCCTGAATTTAAAGCTGCACTGGAACGTCTGGCGCCGCATGCAAATGGTGGCGTTTTAAGCTCTGAAGGGTTGTCTCAGGAATTTAAAGGCCTGGCCGGGGAGATTGTTTTTGACTCTTTAAAAGGCGAAGACGTGTCGTTTTTTGACCGGATGAAGGCGCGCTTTACCGATGCTTTGAAGGTTGAAAAAGACGGGGAGCTGGTGAATGGCACAGACACGCAGACAATTGTTGCCCGCGCGCAAAAACAACTGGATGAAGGGGACGTCAAAGGCGCAGTTGCAACATTGAATCAGCTTGAAGGAGAGGCGGCAGACAAGGCGCAGCCTTTTATCGATCAGGCGCAGGCAACAGCGATGACCGGGGATGTCGAAAACGCACTGCAAACCATGATTATTTCAAATATTGGCCAGTCTCTGGGTGATGTTGAAATGCCGTCACTGAACGGCATGAATGCCGAATCTGTCTTTGATGCTTTGAAAGAACAGGCAGCAGAACAACCGGATGTGATCAGGGATGAAGACTCAGGATTTTCGATTCTCCCGCGGAAACAAGGTGGATTTAAGGGTTTAAAACCTGACGCTCAGGCAAATCAGCCCTAAACGCGGGCGTTTTTGTTTGCTACCATTTAAGGGCACGCTGTAACGACGTGTCCTTTATTTTTTAAAAAGAGGAAGACCATGCTTCGCGCTTTGTGGTTTTTTATTCAGGCAGGACTTGTAATCGCGGCCGCGCTTTGGCTTTTGGAGCGGCCGGGCGATATTATGCTGCGCTGGGACAGTTATACGATCACCATGCAGGCCGGATTTTTTGCACTGGCCGGTGTGCTGACAATTCTGGCGCTGGTGCAATTTATCCGTCTTCTCGGTTTTGTTTTTTCTATCCCGGGATTTATGTCCGCGCGCCGGCGTGAGAAAAACCGTCAAAAAGGCATGATGGCCTTAACGCGCGGCCTGGCGGCTATTTCCGCAGGCGATGTGAAAACAGCGGCGCGATTATCAAAGCGCGCGGAAAAATTTTTACCGGCGCAGGCGCTTCCGCTTCTGCTTTCTGCGCAAAGCGCTTCCTTGGAAGGCAACAAGGCGCGGGCAATCGGATTATATGAACAGCTTCTGGAAGACAAAGACGGCGCGTTTTTCGGCCTGCGCGGCCTGATCCAGTCAGCACTCGCGCGCGGGGATAAAGAAGAGGCGCTGAAACATGCCCGCGCGGCGCTTGGCAAACATCCGCGGGTAGGTTGGGTTTTAAACCTCGTTTATACGCTGGAACTGGCTTGCCGGAAATGGGAGGAGGCCCAAAAAACGCTTGAACGGATAGAACGTTTTAAAGCGCGGGATGAAAAACTAATCCTGAGCGACCGGATTGCATTTCACCTTCTGAAGGCCAAAGGCGAAGATGAGAAGCTTTTGAAAAAAGCTTACGGTCTCGATGCAATGTCTTTGCCAGCAGCGATTGCACTCGCGCGCTATTACGCGGATCATAAAAAGCACAAAAAAGCCGTGCAGGTGATTGAGAAAATCTGGCCGGCGTCACCGCATCCCGATCTTCTGGCAGTCTGGACAAATCTTGCGCCCGACAATAAACCCAGTGATATGATGCAGCGCCTGCGCTGGTTTGAACGGCTGGTGTCTCTCAATCCTGATAGCGCACTTGGTCAAATGGCCGCTGCGCGCGCGGCAATTGAAGATGGTCTTTGGAATGAAGCCGGGGCTTATCTGTCGATGGCGGAAACGCTTGGACCATCTGCTGAGCTTTACCGGCTGCGCGCTGAGCTTGAACGGGCGACCAGCCGCGATGAGGATGTCGCAGCGCATTGGCTCGGGCTTGCCACAGAAGCCCCGCCATCCAAAGTCTGGACCTGCGCGAGAGAAGGCACGGTCTATAAGGACTGGGTACCGGTGGCGGAGCCGCACGGGGCGTTTAACACGATTGTCTGGGATTATCCGGGGCAGGCAATGAAACGTTTAACGCCGCCACTCTCCATGCAGGATAGTCTTGGATTTTTTCCGCGCGGCTCCGAAGCAGCTTAAGATCTAAAACCGCATCAACTTGGCAACGGCAAAACCGCCAAGGAAGCCTCCAACATGCGCGGCCCAGGCAACGGCATTGCCGTCCGGGCTTCCCATCATGCCGAAGATCACGGAAATCCCGATCCAGAGAATGATAAACGGCCACAGGCCATAGCGGCTGGCCGGAAAAGTTCCGGCGGCTTCCCGGTTTTTATTGATCAGGATCAGGACGGCCGCGAAAAACCCGCTAAGGCCACCCGACGCCCCAATCACCGGGTGGAGGGAAAAGGGGTTCAGGGCGAAATGAGTCAGCACACCGCACAGGCCGCACAGGATAAAAAAGATCACCATGCGCCTGCCGCCGATCCAGCGTTCAAGCCCGGCCCCGAAAGCCATCAGCATCACACCGTTCATCCCGATATGCAGCCAGCTTCCGTGGAGCAGCATATGAGTCAGCGGGGTGATCAAATAGATTGGTTCAAAGATAAGCTTGCCTGTGAATGCGCCGGGGGTAAAACCAAGATGCAAAATAATCCATTCCATGATGTCTTTAGGTGCGAGCACATTCACACCGATAAAAATCAGGACAAACAGGCCCAGCATATATTTGGTCACCGGTGGCAGGTTAATCAGCTGTTCTTTCGGTCCGGCGGCAGCCTCGCGCTCTGCCTTTTCGGCTGCGCGGCGCATCCGGTCACGCTCGGCTAGGGTCGGCATCTTTACGATATTGTCATCTTCGCTTTTTCCGTGGTCCGGGTCGAACCCGTCGCCGCCGCCATTTCCGTTCCGGGGAGAATCATTCATGTCCGGCCTTGTCCGTTATTCGGTTAATATCCATCAGTTTGTTTTTCTCATTTTTTTAAAAAATTATAAACCCTTGATATCAAAAATAGTTTCAATAGTTCGTTCTTCAGTTCGTTTCCGGCGCGCTTTCGGAAAACCGAGCGCTCGCGGCTCCAGATGAATAAGTTGATTGGTTAATTTTAAAAATTCCCGGTTTGCTTTTAGCAAGGCAATGACGGCCTCCTGCACTTCACGCCATTCGGCGCAATATTCCCCGTGTTTAAGAGCGTTATATTTACTCCGGCTTTTCCCGGCCTGCGTTTTCGGCCCGGTGGATTTCTCCCACGGCTTGTTTTGCCTGATGATTTCCGCCTGCCTGCGGCGGCGTTCTTCCGTCCATCCGTTTTTAGCCATATTTTATTATATGATTATATTCCTATTTTGTCAAGAAGGATTTAACCACAGATGGACACGGATGAACGGGAATGGACTCCCTCACCCACTGCGGGTAAGTCCTGCTTCGCTGAAGCTCCGCAGGACAACCCTCGTTGCCCTCTCCCCATAGGGGAGAGGGATAGGTTGAGGTTGCTCCGAAGGGGCTTACCGAAACTTG
>JANQIB010000105.1 GCA_028282385.1 Alphaproteobacteria bacterium | reverse complement strand
GACCGCGTCACAATTTATATGCCGATGGTCTGCGAAGCTGTTTATGCAATGCTCGCCTGCGCGCGTATCGGGGCTGTTCATTCCGTTGTTTTTGGCGGATTCTCACCGGACTCCCTCAAAGACCGTATTCTGAATTGTAAAAGCGATGTTGTCATCACCGCCGATGAAGGTTTGCGCGGGGGGAAAATCGTCCCGCTGAAAAATAATGTCGATGAGGCGCTCAAATCCTGCCCGGATGTCCATACGGTTTTGGTGCTTGAACATACAGATGGAGATATTGACTGGACCGAAGACCGTGATGTCTGGTGGCATGAGCTGGTTGACGATCAAAGCGATGAGGCTCCTTGTGAAGAGATGAACGCGGAAGACCCGCTCTTTATTCTCTATACCTCCGGATCAACCGGAAAGCCGAAAGGCGTTCTCCACACGACCGGCGGTTACATGGTGTATGCGTCTTTTACGCATGAATGCACCTTCGATTACCAGCAAGGTGATATTTACTGGTGCACGGCCGATGTCGGGTGGGTGACAGGCCATAGCTATATTGTTTACGGCCCGCTGGCCAATGGCGCGACAACGCTCGTCTTTGAAGGCGTTCCGAATTATCCGGACTGGTCGCGCTTCTGGCAGGTCGTTGATAAACACCAGGTCAACAGCTTTTACACCGCGCCGACAGCAATCCGCGCTTTGATTAAAGCCGGCGATGAGTTTGTCACGAAAACAGATCGCTCTTCCTTACGCATTCTCGGCACGGTCGGCGAGCCGATCAATCACGAAGCCTGGATGTGGTATCACGAAATTGTCGGTGATAAGCGTTGCCCGATCGTTGATACGTGGTGGCAAACCGAAACAGGCGGTCACCTCATCACCCCGCTTCCCTATGTCACTGAAACAAAACCGGGATCGGCTTGCAGCCCGTTTTTTGGGATCACACCTGCTATTGTTGATAATGAAGGGGACATTCTGGACGGCGCAGTAGAAGGTGCGCTGTGTATCCTTGATAGCTGGCCAGGACAAATGCGCACGGTCTTTGGTGATCATGCGCGGTTTGAGCAAACCTATTTCTCCACCTTCCCCGGAAAATATTTCACCGGTGATGGTGCCCGGCGCGACGAAGATGGCTATTACTGGATCACGGGACGTGTTGATGATGTGATTAACGTCTCCGGCCACCGCCTTGGCACGGCCGAAATTGAAAGCGCGATTGATGAGCACGACGCTGTGGCCGAGGCTGCCGTTGTCGGCTTCCCACATGACATTAAAGGACAAGGCATTTACGCCTATGTCACGTTGCGCGAAGGCTTTGAGGAAAATGAAGAGACCCAAAAAGAGATTGTTGCCCTTGTCCGCAAGATTATCGGCCCAATCGCAACGCCTGATGCCATCCAGTGGGCTCCTGGCCTGCCCAAAACCCGCTCGGGCAAGATTATGCGCCGGATCCTGCGCAAAATCGCCGCAAATGAATTCGATAATCTGGGTGATACGTCAACCCTGGCCGAGCCTGCAGTTGTTGACGACCTGATCGAAAAACGCAAAAGCGCTTAAACAACTCTCTTTATGCTTGCATTCCTTGATTGACATATTTATATGTTGCAGGAATTTTAAGGCAAATCCAGGTTTCAATTAAGATGCAACATAATCTTCTCCGTCAACGCGCTTCAGATGATGTTGGTCATCTGTCCAACGAGTTTGCTGACACTATGCAAATTTCTGCCTGGGATATGCACGCCGATGAAATGCCGAATAGAGACGATAATGTTCGTTTGTTTCTAGATACCCCTATCCCAAAGGAGCCCTGGCGGCGCTATGTTGAAAAAGGGGAACCACGAAGACAACGAGCAGAATCTATTAATGGATCACACTCTATTTTACTGAGCACAATATCGGGGCAGCGCAGCCGTATGCGAGAAACTAATTTTGAATATGGCTTGTGGGGACTTCGGCGCCAGTGGAACGCTGCAAAAATTTCAGCCATTCTTTTAAAAACACCTCACGATCGTAATGAAAGAGCGTTCATTAATAAAATAACGGAAGAACCTGAATATAATGTCGTTATCGGGCAGGCTTTTCCTGAGAAACTCGCCCGATATGCAGATCATTTTTTTGGTATAGGTCTGCACGCAAATGAATCAAAACAACATTTTATTGATGCTTTTGGTGAGAAAAATTGCAGTTTTATGGACACTGGAAACCTCATTGCCCAAGCTGTTTCTATGGATTACCCCGATGAAATAAAAGCACAGGATATTGTCATTATAACTCCTGATTCAGGAAACAAACTGGACCGGGAGCCGCTTGTAGACGGTATTGTAAGAGGGTTAAATGTTCACAATGCTCTGTATCCAGGTAATACTTTAAATTTATCAGGTCATTTTAATGAAAGAGTCCAACTCCTCCACCAGGCTCCTAATTTTGATGCTTTAGGAAAAGAGCGGGATTCAGAATACGATGTGCATCTTGATGAACATGGCATAGACTCTCTCCTTAAAGAAAAAATCAAAGACAAAATTGTTCTTTTGGTAGATGATACAACAGACACGATGGCAACGCTCATCACGGCTGCAGAAGCACTCCTTAAAGCAGGGGCACGCGCCGCAATCGCAGGTGTAACACATCCTGTCCTTGCGCATTATAAACGGGGAAAAGAAAAAGAACTTGAAGATGGAACAAAAGTGGGAAATGCCCTAGCCTATGCAGACCAAAAAACATTAAACGGACAGCCTGTTTTAAGCAGAATATATACATTCAGAACAATTCCAAATATTGATAGGCGTATTCAACAGATTGTAGAGAATGGAAACAGGGGTAAGTTTAGAGTTTTGAATCCTGCTTCGCTCATAGTCCCGGCTCTCTTCCATGCCTGTGATCTGGCAGAAGGAAAGCCCCGAAGGCCTCTCTCCGAGATTCCAGATTTTAATATCGATTTATTCAATCCAAATTGTTTTGGCAGCTAAAGTTCTTAAGCCGCTTTTAACATCCCGCTATTCAGGGCACTGACCAGATCATCCAGATGCGTGATTTCTTCGCTGCGGATGCCGTCTATTTTGACGGCCCGCGATTTTGATTTTGGCCGCCGGGGCAGATAGGCCGATTTAAAGCCGAGCTTGGCCGATTCTTTGAGGCGCAGATCCGGCTGCGGCGCGGTGCGGATTTCCCCAGACAGGCCAATTTCCCCGAAGAACACAGCCTCCTGCGGCACAGGCCGGCCGGTATGAGAACTAATCAGTGCGGCAGCGATAGCCAAATCCGCCGCCGGCTCAGTAATCCGGATCCCGCCCGCCACATTTAAAAAGATATCCGAGCCGGACAAGGTCAGCCCGCAGCGCGCTTCAAGCACCGCCAGCACCATCGCCAAACGGTTACTGTCCCAGCCAATTACAGCGCGGCGCGGCGTCGCCAGTGCAGACGGCGCCACCAAAGCCTGCACTTCGACCAGCACCGGACGCGTCCCTTCAAGCCCGGCTAATACGGCACTACCAGCGGTGTTATCCTGACGCTGGGAAAGAAAGAGTTCGGAGGGGTTAGCCACTTCAACCAACCCTTCCTGCGCCATTTCAAACACGCCAATTTCATCAGTCGGACCAAAACGGTTTTTGACGGTACGTAGAATGCGGAAGGAATGACCGCGGTCGCCTTCAAAATACAAAACCGCATCAACCATATGTTCAAGCACACGCGGGCCCGCAATCTGACCTTCCTTGGTCACATGCCCGACAAAAAGAACGCAAACGCCGCGCTTTTTGGCCACGCGGGTAATTTCCTGCGCGCAGGTGCGCACCTGCGTCACGGTCCCCGGCGCGCTTTCCACCGTATCAATATACATGGTCTGAATAGAATCGATCACGACCATATCCGGCGGGTTTGCCGGATCATCAATCGCCGTGACGATATCGCGCACGGATGTGGCCGAAGCGAGTTCAACCGGCGCACTCGCCAGACCTAAACGGTCTGCGCGCATACGGACCTGATCGACTGCTTCCTCACCCGAAATGTAAAGGCAGCGCTTCCCGGCAAGGGCCAGTTTACAAACCACCTGCAACAATAAGGTCGATTTCCCGATCCCCGGATCGCCGCC
>JANQIB010000087.1 GCA_028282385.1 Alphaproteobacteria bacterium | reverse complement strand
AGGTGAGGCGTACAAGTCACATCTGGATGGCCGAACAGGACATTTTCCTTGGCCGGTTCAACTTCAAACACATCGAGCCCCGCCGCGGCCACTTTGCCGCTTTCCAGCGCCTCTTTCAGATCCGCTTCGATCACAATTCCGCCGCGCGCGCAGTTGATAATCCGTACGCCGTCTTTCATTTTGGCGATCGCATCCTTATTGATTAACCCGGCGGTTTTTTCATTTTTCGGCACGTGGATTGTAATAAAGTCCGCGCGGGCGAAAAGCTCTTCCAGTTCAACCTTTTCAACACCGAGCTCAACTGCCCGCTCTTCGGTTAAAAACGGATCGAAGGCAATAACATGCATTTTCAGGCCCAGCGCCCGGTCGGCAACAATCCCGCCAATATTCCCGCAGCCAATCACGCCAAGCGTTTTGCTGAACAGCTCAACGCCCATGAATTTTTTCTTTTCCCATTTCCCTTCATGGGTAGACTCGTTGGCCTGCGGAATTTGCCGCGCCATCGAAAACATCATCGCAATCGCATGTTCGGCTGTCGTGATGGAATTGCCAAAGGGCGTATTCATAACGATCACACCGTTATTTGTCGCTTCCTTGACATCGATATTATCCACGCCGATCCCAGCCCGGCCAATCACTTTCAGGTTTTTCGCTGCCGCTAAAATTTCCGGTGTGACTGTTGTCGAGGACCGGATGGCCAGCCCGTCATACTCGCCAATACAAGCCGCGAGCTCTTCCGGGGACATGCCCGGCTTTTCATCAACATCACAGCCTTTTTTTGAAAAAATCTCCGCCGCCAGCGGATTCATCTTATCCGAGATAAGCACCTTGGGTTTGCTCATAATGACCTCCTGATTTTGTCTTGCGTGTCCGCCGAAGCCTATTCTCCGGTTTGGACCCGTCCGCACGACACCAGAAAGGCGAAGGCGGATTCAGGCAAACAGGCCTTCTTCATAACATGTGCGCCGCACAAAGCAAGGGAGATCTTTACTTAACCGCAGGTGCTAAGAAATAACCTTCAAATTCGTAACTCAAATTATCACTTTTAAAGACCGCTGTTTTAGGTTCTTGTATCGTTAAATTTTGAAAGTCTTTGCGACTTACTGCTTCAAAAATGCTTGCTTTGTGCGAAAAACCACCGTCATAATCCTGCCTTACAAAATGTACATCTTTCGCTCTCGTAAAACTGTCAAACCCTAAAAAACAAGCAATCAGATAAGCCCCTTCTTCATACCTTATATTTTTGCCTATATATTCAAGGCTATCGCTAGAACATCCTTCATGAATAGCGCACCTGAAATCTTTAGAGCTTCCTTCTTTTTGCAAATATAGCCAGTCTATCTGAAAGCCACTTACGGCACCGGGATCAAAACGGGCAAAAATTTCTCTAGGACCGGTATGGTCCAGTGAATAAGCGTAACATGAAGAACGATAAAACGGCCCTTCAAAATGTGGTTCCAATATTTTGTTCAGTTCAACAGCTTTTTCAAAAGACAGTTTTAAATAATGTTTTGCAATGAGATCAGGATCGTCATCGGGTACAGAGCCAGGTTGAGATACTCTCTCAAAAAAACCCATTAATTCAACTAAGGTAGGAAGGGTAAGTCCGGGGGTACAGAGGTTATTTTGTTTAAAAAAACCATCATAATCTTTCCACAACTGTATATCTGAAGTTGCAGGAGCCCATTTTTCAGGATCAAACCTTGGCGCAGATTTATTAATCATAGCGCCTTATAAAGTAACCTTTATATTATGTCAATAATTAAAGCGCCAGCCAGATCGCACCCAGCGCAAGCAGGGTGACGATAGTCCCTTTAATGGCAAAGAACAAAAGGATGCCAATCCCGGCATGTTTGGCACTAAGCCGCGTGTTGTTGTTGAGCGTCTTT
>JANQIB010000006.1 GCA_028282385.1 Alphaproteobacteria bacterium | reverse complement strand
TACCGGCATCTTCGCGGTCTTTGCGGGCGCGCTGGCGGGTGTTCTCAGCTTCAGCCAGGGCACGCATCATTTTGTCCGTGGCTTCAGCGAGTTGGGATTCCAACTCCTGCACACGTGTCATATCTGCCGCGTTTTCATTTTGCGGCACTTCTTCGGTTTGTTGTTCCTGATTTTCAGGTTCCTGGTTTTCGTCTGTCATGAGTTTTACGTCTAACTAAAGCTGTTTTCCTGCCTCAGTGACATAGACTTGCAAGGGCACGTTCGTCAAGGCCCGTCCTTGCGGTCCGTCAAAAGGCCGGGCGACCATAATCTCTCCGAGTAATGTATAGCCATCTTCTCCGATTTGAGAGAGTACATGGCCGGTATAGTCCGTAAAGCTCATGCTGACGCTGCCATCCCGTTTGACGGTTGCCGGCATGTCAGGGGAGGGGCTGAGGGCATTTTTGTAAGCCAGATTCTGTAGGGCCTGCTCAACATGATCTCCTTTTTTGGCCATTGGCACATGCAGGGTGACGATCCCGTTTTTCCCAAATAAAAGGGTCATCCGGTCTTTGCGCTCTCCGCTTAACCTGTTTGCCTTAAAGATCACCATGCTTTGCGGGATAAGAGTGATCCCGTTCTCCATATGACGGATATTGTAATAATCTGCGACATAGCCGCTAAAAAACCGGATTTGACGAATTCCCCGGTTTTGCAGGTCACGCGCATCAAGCGGGATGAGAGCGGTGGTCATCTTGTTGTGAACCGGGCAGTCAAACTGAACATTTTCAACGTCAATTTTTGTCCGTTTATAATCTTTGACTTTGACGTCCATATAATAAGGTTCAATAAAGCTGGTTTCGTATTGTAACTGCGACACATCCCAGCATCCGCTGACAACATCCGGTACTGTCATTAAAATGCCGAACTGAGACCCTTCCATATAAGAGTGCTGGACAAGAGACAGTTCAATAATGTCCGGTTTGATATAACCTTGTTTTTCAAGGCTCTCGCGTTGCAGGCGGCGAATCGTATCGCCGGTTTCATTTTTGAAAGATGAGCCGGGCGCGTAGATCTGCTGTTCCCGCTCCTGCGCAAAAGCCGGCAGGGTAAGGCAAATCAATAATAAGAGAAAAACATATTTCATAGAGGATAGGATAAACCTATTCGGGGGAGGGGGCAAATCTCTGCTCACCGATCATCCGCAGTTTTTGGCTTAAAATATCGGCTAAAACATTCACACTGGGGATAATTTGCGCATAATTCAGCCGTGTCGGCCCGATCACGCCGATTGTCCCCACCACCTGGTTATCGAGTCCATTCGTATAAGGGGCGAGAATCATGCTGTGGCCGGTGGTGCGCAGAACATCATTTTCCGAACCGATAAAGATCTTAACCCCTTCGGCCTGGCCAGTTTTTTCCAAAAGCTGTGAGACAATTTCTTTTTGTTCCAGCTGGTTCATCATCTCACGGATCAGGTCCAGATCCTGCGCGGCCTGTTCATCCAGAAGGTTTGACCAACCGCGGACGATCAGTTTTCCATCCGGTGTTTCGGTGGCCAGTCCGGCCTCAATAATTTTTGTTGTCAGGGCGCCGAGCTGCGCTTCGCGCATTTTGATGTCTTTTAAAATTTCCGCGCGCATCGTCTGCACGGTTCGTCCGCCGAGATATTGGCTGAGATAATTTCCGGCTTTTTCAAGATCTGCTTTTGTGATGTCAGGTGGTAGAGAGAAGAGACGGTTTTCAACCTCTCCATCTTCAGAAACAATTACAACAAAAGCTTGGTTTGTATCAATCTGAACAAATTCTATTTGTTTGATCAGCTTGTCGATTTTGGGGGCAACGACCAATCCGGCGCAGCTTGATAAGCCGGAAAGAGTTGTACTGACCTGATCCAAAAGCGTATCGATCGAACCGTTATGATCTTCATTGCTAATATTTTTTTCAATCGCCTGACGTTGCTGGGGCGGCAGGTCACTGAGCTCTAAAACACCGTCAATAAAATAGCGAAGCCCTTGCTGGGTCGGCAGGCGTCCGGCAGAGATGTGAGGCGCATAAAGCAGTCCCATCTCCTCAAGGTCGGCCATGACGTTCCGGATTGTTGCGGCGGAAACGCCAAGTTGCCCGCTGCGCTCAAGCGTGCGGGAACCGACCGGGTCGCCATAGAGCATGAAATTCTCGACAACCTCGCGAAAGATTGTCCGCGCGCGCTCATCCAGTTCAATATAAGGGGCCTTGCTCATAAGTTCTGTAATATAGCATATCTTTCTTTCCTGTCATCCTGCAGTGCCTTTCTCCCCCCTCCCTTAAGGGAGAGGGCAACGAGGCCTGGTGCTTTAGCGCCTGGCCGTAGTGGGTGAGGGTTTAAAATCTTTCCTTTGGAACACACATCAAACACCCTCCCCCTGACCCCCTCCCTCAAGGGAGGGGGGAGATTGATTTGACAATTTTTACCCGCTCTTTATGGTGCCAATCATAGAAACTTTGAATGACTTTAAACTTAAGGAGAAAACCATGACGCGTCCCTCCGGCCGTGATACCGCGCAGCTTAGGGCTGTTGAGCTTATTCCCAACACATCAAAACATGCGGAAGGATCCTGTCTTGCCAAATTTGGCGATACCCATGTTCTGTGTACCGCCACGGTAGAAGAAAAAGTGCCGGGCTGGATGAAGGGGCAGGGGAAAGGCTGGGTGACGGCTGAGTACGGAATGTTGCCGCGCTCGACGGGTTCACGGATGGACCGCGAAGCGGCAAAGGGAAAACAATCCGGGCGCACGCAGGAAATTCAAAGATTAATCGGGCGGGCTTTACGCGCTGTTGTTGATATGAAAAAACTTGGCGAGCGCCAAATAAGGATTGACTGTGATGTAATCCAGGCTGATGGCGGAACGCGGACAGCCTCTGTCACAGGCGGGTTTGTTGCGCTTAAACTGGCGATTGATTACGTGATGGAGCTTGGTCTTCTGGCAGAAACGCCGCTGACCGACAGCGTCTCTGCAATTTCCTGCGGGATTTATAAAGGCGTGCCGGTTCTGGATCTGGATTATGAAGAAGATTCTGCGGCTGAGACAGATGCCAATTTTGTTCTGACCGGGACCGGCGGGATTGTCGAAATTCAGGGCACGGCGGAAGAAGAGCCGTTTAGTGAAGAAGAGTTTCAGCAGCTTTTGGATCTGGCAAAGAAAGGCTGCGGGGAACTGGCAGATCTTCAAAAAGCGGTGAAGGCATAAACAAACGTCGTCATTACCGGGCTCGTCCCGGTAATCTATATGGATTGCCCGAACAAGTCGGGCAATGACGGTAAGGGAATGATGTAAAAATGATAGAAAGACTTATTTTAGCCACACATAATCAAGGCAAAGTCCGCGAGTTTGACAAGATGCTGGCCGGGCTTGCCGGGCGTATTGAGGGGGCAGCAGAGCATAATCTTCCAGAGCCTGAAGAAACAGAAACGACCTTTGAAGGAAATGCACTTTTAAAAGCGCGCGCGGCGATGACCGCAACGGGTCTCCCGGCTTTGTCTGATGATAGCGGGCTAACGGTCGAAGCACTTGACGGTGCGCCGGGAATTTACTCCGCGCGCTGGGCCGGGCCGGAGAAAGATTTCGATATGGCGATGCAGCGTATTTATGATGAACTTGGCGGTGATATCGAAGGAAAGAAAGCGGCATTTGTTGCTGTCCTCGCGCTCGCCTTTCCTGACGGTACGGAGCAAACTTTTGAGGGGCGTGTTGACGGAACCTTAAGCTGGCCGGCGCGGGGTGAGAACGGGTTTGGCTATGATCCGATTTTTGTGCCGGATGGGTTTGACATCACATTCGCCGAGTTTGATCCGGCCGATAAAAATGCCATGAGCCACCGCGCCCGCGCGGTTGAAAAACTGAAAGCTTATTTATCCAATGAATGATCTGTTCGGCATTTATGTGCACTGGCCCTTTTGTGCGTCTAAATGCCCGTATTGCGATTTTAATTCCCATGTTGCAGAGACGATCGATCATGAGCGCTGGGCAGCGGCTTATTTAAAAGAACTGGATCACCATGCAGCGTTGATCAAAGGACGTAAAGTCAGTTCCATTTTCTTTGGTGGCGGTACGCCGTCTCTCATGAACCCGGAAACGGTTCAGAAAATTATCTTCCATATTCAGAAAAACTGGAAAGTGAGTAATGATATAGAGATTACGCTTGAAGCCAATCCGACCTCGATTGAGTCTGAAAAGTTCAAGGCGTTTAAAGCCGCCGGTGTGAATCGGATCTCGGTTGGAGTTCAGTCGTTACATGATGATGCTCTAAAATTTTTGGGACGGCAGCATTCCGCAAAAGAGGCGCTGGCCGCGCTGGAGATTGCGGGTGATGTTTTTGATCGTGTGAATTTTGATTTAATCTATGCGCGCCCTGAACAGACCCTGAAGGAATGGCGGGACGAATTAAAAGAGGCTCTCAATTATACGAACGGTCACTTATCCGTTTATCAGTTAACAATTGAACCGAATACAGCCTTTCAGACATGGCATGCGCGCGGCGATTTTCAAATGCCGCAAGAGGACCTGGCAGCAGATTTTTATGATCTTACGCAGGACATTTTGGAAGGCGCCGGGCTGCCTGCCTATGAAGTTTCCAATCACGCGGCGACAGACCAGGAATCCCGGCACAATCTGATTTACTGGACATATGGAGATTATGCAGGGATCGGGCCGGGGGCACATGGACGGCTTACACTGGAAGGGAAAAAACTGGCCACGCGCGGCCACCGCGCGCCGGAGATCTGGCTGGAAAGTGTTGAAAGCAAGGGCAGCGGTTTGCACCCGGTGGAAGACATCTCAAAAGATCAGCAAATGACAGAAGCGGTGATGATGGGGCTGCGTTTGAGAGAGGGGATCAATATTGAATCTTATAAAAACGATCTTGATCAAAATAAAATCAAAGCGCTGGAAGATGAAGGGCTTTTGATTTTGGACGGTCATGTTTTACGGACAACACCGGAAGGGCTGAAAAAACTGAATAGTGTTTTGAGTTTTTTATTGATCTAAAAAACTGTCATCCTGAGCGAAGCGAAGGATCTTGTTAGATAAAAGGAAAAAGATTCTTCGGGCTGAAGCCCTCAGAATGACATGGCAACACTTAATCGCTTTTCATCAGGACGGAAAAATCTGTGCCGTTTAAAAGAACTTCGCCGCTGTCTTTAATTTCAAATTTATAAATCCGCGCCGTTTTATCATCTGCCGTTTTGCTTTCCTGCCCAAGCGCGCTGAGCAGGGTCAGGCGCTGAATAGTTTTATCGGCCAAAATCTGTTTTTCCGGTGAGACTGATTTTTTATTGTCCTGCATGGTTTTGATCATCTCATCCAGCCCCGCCAGGGAGATCGTGAAATCACCTGCCATGCCAAGCGCTGCGTCCTTGTTGGCCTGGATCTGTCCGTAGGCGCTGGCATCATAGAGACTGTTTTTCAGCATTGTATCTTTAATCGATAGTGTGCTGCCGGACTTGGAAAAAAGCTGCGGCAGGACCAGCATGGTCTGGATGCGCGCCAGTTGCCGCGCCGTTTTATTGTCTGTGCCGGAAAGATTAGACCGGATTAAGTCAAGCAAGCCTTCGAGCGGAATGTTGTCAAAGGCAATGTTAATTTTTGTATCCTCAGGTGTTAATCCGGAGACATCCTGCCCCTTCTTTTGAAGGCTCAGATTCCTGGTTTCCTGCATCAGGTTTAAAGAAAGCTGGTCACTATTCAGGCCTGAAAACACAAGATTTAAAAATCCTTTCTCAATTTGAATTGTCCCGTCTTCGGTGATTGAGCTCAGGTTACGAACGCCTGTTGAGAAAGCGAAAGAATTGCCGGAGCTTTTGAGCAGGTCGGTCAGAATATTGAATAATGCTGCGCGTTCTTCTCCTTCCATGCTGAGCAGGTCTTCAGGACCGGAATGTTCCGCGTAAGCTTCTATTTTTTCCCGCGCGTCTTTTTGTTTTTTGGGAGAAAAACCGTCAAGCTTCAGGCCAAAATTTATCTGGGCGGCTTTTAGATTCGGGTCTTTGTCTGCTTTGGCGATCTTTACATCGTTCATCTCTGCCCTGATCGGTCCTAACCAGAGATCGTCCTTGTCTGTTTTTAAGTCTGCGGTGAGGAAAAGTTTTCCAAGAAAGAGTGTTTCTGCGCGGTCTATATAATTAATTTCAACATTATCGTATTGCGCGTTTAAGGAGGAAAAATTTTCAAGACCGGGCGACCATGTGCCTGAAAATTTTTGCTGGCCGAAATGAATGCGTTTTTTAAGATCGCCGTCTTTATCCATCCAGACAATTGGTGTTGGCAGGGCGGCTGAAAGTTTCCATTCTCCCTCATTTTCGCCCGGCACGGCATTGAGCGCGATCATACCGATTTCTACTTTACTGCCATCGTTATTGACGGCAGTTAAATGGGGCAGGGTTACAGCATAATAGCCACCGGCTTCTTCGATATCGATTTTTCCTTTTGTCTGAAGATCGTGGCCGCGCAGCTTTAAGGATCGCTGGTGACCTGACAGAATGTCTTCGATCTGACTTTTCAGGGTTTCGGCTTTGGCGTCTATTTCCTGTGCAAAGGCTTGTGGCGCGGCCATAGCCAAGGCCAGAAAGACAAGCAGAAAAAAGCGTCCAACCATTTAAACCTCTTTAAAGAATTCATAGCAAAGTAAGGCACTGCGCAGTTTAAAGCAAAGCCCATCTGCGTACAAATCGCCGATTTTCCCCTGTTTTTGCTTTATTCTGCTGAAAAGATCGGCTAGGAAAGAGCCGTGCTTTTAAGATCAGAAGATAAACATTTCACTTTGGCCGAAGACGGGCAGCTTTTCTGGCAGGATGATCCGAGTAATCCGCTGCCCGGCATACCTGTTGGCCGCGTTGTTAAAGGAGAGGCTTTGCTTTCCCCGAAAGTGGAAAGCGATGCCGATGCGCAAGAAGCGGAAAAACTTCAGACACTTTTTGATTTAAACCTGAAATTGGCCTTGCAGCCTTTATTCAACCTTGTGGAAGGCGAGGATTTAAAAGACCAGGCGCAGGAGATTTGCAAAAAGCTGCATGATGCGATGGGCGTTTTGCCGCGTGAGGATGTGCAGCGGCTTGTGAATGAGATGGATGAAGAAGGCCGTAATGCGCTGCGCAAACGCAAAATCCGGATGGGGCCGCTTTTGATTTTTATGCCGGAACTGAATAAGCCGGCAGCCGTCAAACTGAAAGCCTTTTTACTCTCTTTGTGGAATGGGAAATCTCTTCCGGCGGAGACACCTGCGGATGGAATTGTCTCTTACGCGGCAGGCGAACAGGAACTTGATAAAGACTATTATCTTGCCATCGGTTATCCGGTTTACGGGCCGCGCGTGATCCGCGTGGATATGTTAGACCGCGTTGTCTGCGCAGTTTATGATACAGCCAAAGACGGCACGTTCCAGGCCCAGCACCAGATGGCTGAATGGCTGGGCAGTAATATCCCGGATCTTTACGACGTACTCGAAGCGATGGGGCATAAAAAAATCTCCGAGCCTGCACCTGTTGAAGAAAGCAGTGAAGGGACAGAGGAAAAGAAAGAAAAGCCTGAACTGGCAACATTTAAATTAAAGCGCGGCTCTGCCATTTCCCGCCCGGCGCCGCAAAAGGATCAGAAAAAAGACGGGCCAAAGAAAACCGACAAGCCTAAATTTAAAAAGAAGAAAAAAGATAAAGCAAAACCGAAAGGGGAGCGGGTTTATACCGCCGAAGCTAAGCAGGAAGATTCCCCCTTTGCCGTTTTGCAGCAGCTTAAAAAATAGATGAAAAAAGCACACCAAATCACTGCTTTTCCCGCGCAAGCGGGAATCTTTTTTAGAAAAGTGTCGAGATCCCCGCTTTCGCGGGGAATGCATATTTTGGTATTTGTCGCTTTTTTGTTTGTGGTTACCCCGGTAGAAGCGCAGGAAACCGGACCGCTTTTTTCCGGTGCTTATTTGCTTAAACTTTGTGAGCGGGATGAGAATGGGAACGAAACTATTCCAAAAGGACATGCGGCCTGCCAGGCTTATATTGCCGGGGTGGTTGATTATCAGGATATGTTGCGCTCACTGGGGACCCGGACAAGCGTGGATATGTGTGTGCCCAATACGGTCAAAATGAATGATCTTCAGGATGTTGTCTGGAAGTACCTGGAAATTAATGCGCAGCACGATAATTTCGGCGCCGCACCTGCGGTTGGTCTGGCGCTATCTGCCGTCTTTCCGTGTAAAGAATAATCTATCCTGCCGGGCCGGTGGGGAAGGTCTCAAAGCTTTGGATCAGTGAGCCGCAGACCAGGTACCAGCCATCGACCAGCACAAAGAAGATAATCTTGAAGGGCAGGGAGATCATCACCGGCGGGAGCATCATCATCCCCATCGACATCAGGATTGAGGCGGTGACCATATCGATAATCAAAAACGGTAAGAAGAGCATAAAGCCGATTTCAAAGGCGCGTCGCAGTTCCGAAATCATAAAAGACGGGATCAGGACCTGCAGCGGGATGGCCATCGGGTTATCATATGGCCCTTCGCCGCTCACCTCGGTAAACAGGCGCAGATCATCTTCGCGCACATGTTTGATCATAAATTCTTTAAACGGCGCAACGCCGCGCTCAAAAGCCTGCATCTCGTCAATCTCTTCATTAATCAGTGGACGCAGGCCTTGCTCATACGCGCTTTGCAGCGTTGGGGCCATAATGAAAAAAGTCAAAAACAGCGCGAGTGAAATCATTACCGTGTTAGGCGGTGTTTGCTGAATCCCGATTGCCGTGCGCAGGAAAGACAGTACAACAACAATGCGCGTAAAGCTTGTCATCATCACGAGAATGGACGGCGCCAGAGAGAGGATCGTTAAAATAGCGACAAGCTGAATGGCGCGGCCTGTCACCGTCCCGCCCGCTTCGCCTTCGCTGCCAAGGTCAATCGTAATGGCCTGCGCGTAAGCAAGTCCGGCTCCCAATATTGTCATTGCGAGCGTGAGCGAAGCAATCCAGATGTTCCGTTTTGTCATCCCGGAAAATGCGCAGCATTTATCCGGGATCTTTCTTAAGGGCGAAATAAGGTCCCGGACAGGCCTACGGCCTTCCGGGATGACAGAATTTTTAAACTGTTTTATCTTCATCGTTCGCTTCAATATTTGTTTCGACGACAGTTTCACCCGATGGGGAGAGAATGACAAGATGGGCGGTGTTGTCTCTTTGCAGTAGGACAGCTTTGCGCCGCGCATCGAGCGGCAGAGTTTCAAGAATTTTCAGCCGTCTTTTTCCTGTGGATAGAAGTGCGCTGCTTCCTGCGCCCGGACCAATGCGCTTCAAAATAAAAGCAAGTCCGCCCATCAGGGCCAGAACAAAGATCAGCGCGGCGGCAAACTTGATAAGGTCCGGCCCGTCCATGTCCGATCAGCCTGCCTGACCGTCTTTATAATTTTTAAGGGCCTGCCCAAGCTTTTCGAGCCTTGCGATCATATCTGCCATGGTGGGCTGCACGGCCTGAGCGTCTTCCGGGGGCAGGGCGACGGTGCGCTCGCACAATCCTGCGATTTCATCATCAAGTCCCTTGAGGTCGACCATCTCTCCGCCCTCGACCTTTTCCGTGCATTCGGAAATAAAATTTGTCAGTTCGGTCAGGCGGGCCATGATCTGGTCTTTATCACTCATCAGGTTTGCTTTCTGTCTCGTCGTCTTCGCTTTGTGAATCGTCTTTCATTCTATCCATAGCATCCCGCAGCACGGCGTCAAAGGGGTTTGGCTCTCCGTTGGCCTTATAAATATAGGCCAGGATTTCGGCAACGGCGGCAAAAGCTTCGGACGGGATCGGGCTGTCCAATTCGACCGTGGCCAGCATTTCAGCCAGCGCGCTATCCTCCCGGACCTTGATATCGTTTTCATAAGCCAGCTGCAGGATCTGCTCGGCAATTTTTCCCCGCCCGGCGGCAACGACCTTGGGCACACGGCGTTCTTTGGTCCGGTCCTGCAGCGCAACGGCGGTTTGCTGTGCCTCTTTTTTCTTTATATTCAATGGGATAAGCGGATCTTCGTCTGATCCTGTATATCCATCATCGAAAGTGTCGTCATCGCCGGCCATTGGCACGCATCCTGCAACTTAATCCTTTGAAATCAAAGGTTCGCACATTTTGTAAGGGAACGCCATGACGATACAGAATATTCCGCTTTTTCAGGTGATGGGTGCCAAGATGGCTTATCTTGACCGCCGTCAGGGCGTAATTGCACAGAACATTGCCAATGCGGACACGCCCAATTACCGCGCAAAAGATTTAACGAAGGTTGATTTCGGTTCGGTCCTGAGGGATGTGAGTACGGCAGGCAAAGTACATGTTGCCAGAACGGATTCAAAACATATTGCGCCGAATGGCGTTCCGGAAACGCCTCAGGAGACAAAACGCAAAATTACCTACGAAGTCGCCCCGGCCGGCAATACCGTTATTATTGAAGAGCAAATGATCAAAGCCACAGAAACCTCGATGGATTATTCATTGCTGACAAATTTAATGCGGAAAAATCTCGGGTTAATCCGGGTGGCGCTCGGCGGTTCGGCACAATAAGGATTTAAGGAGTAAATAAACATGGCAGATGATATTTTCAGCGCAATGACCTCTTCCGCCTACGGGATGCGGGCACAAGGCGAGCGCACACGCGTGATTGCCGAGAATATTGCCAATGCCTCAACGGCCGCCAAAACGCCGGATGAAGATCCTTATAAACGTAAAATCATTACCTTTAAAAACGAGATGGACCGGGCGTATCAGCAAGACCTGGTGAAGGTTGATGATATCCGGAATGCACCGGACCAGGATTTCCCGCTGAAATATATGCCGGACCATCCCGGTGCGAATGAGGGCGGTTTTGTCCGTATGCCCAATGTGAATACATTGATTGAACTGAATGATATGCGTGAAGCGCAGCGCAGTTACGAGGCCAATCTTGGGATGATGGAGCAATCAAAGAACATGGCGCTTCGCACGATAGACATGTTGCGCTAGGGAATTTTGTGATAGAGTAAAGAGAAATGGCTGATCCGATTAATCCAATGCAGGCCGTCCAGGCTTATTCCAATACCGCCAAAGGTGCTGAGGCGCCGGGGATGGATGCACCCAAAGGACCGGGCTTTGGGGATTATATGCGCGATGCGGCCATGAAAAGCCTGGAAACAATGCGCGCCGGGGAAGCCGCTTCTGCCCGCGCTGTTGCCGGTGAGGCCAACCTTCCCGAAGTTGTTCAGGCTGTGACTGCCGCAGAGATTACGCTGCAGACCGTCGTTTCTATCCGTGACCGTTTGATCGGTGCGTATCAGGAAATTATGCGGATGCCAATTTAGTTACAAGTTTCCAGGTGCAAGGTGCAAGAAACTTGTGAACTTCTTGAAACTTGAAACTTGCAACTATAAACTACATCTATGAATCAGGAAGAAATTATCGATGTTGCCCGTGAAGCGATCATGATGTGTGTTCAGATCGCGGCGCCGGTAATGATCGTCGGTCTGGTCGTCGGGGTTGCAATTGCGTTGATTCAGGCATTGACGCAAATCCAGGAAATCACGCTGGTCTTTGTTCCGAAGATTATTGCCATTTTTCTTTCGATCTTCGTGTTCTTTCCCGGCTTTGCCATGGCCATGATTGCTTTTATGGACGGGCTTGCCGACCGTATTATC
>JANQIB010000086.1 GCA_028282385.1 Alphaproteobacteria bacterium | reverse complement strand
GCCTTTCAGGTAATCGTCGCCGATCTCGGTGAAGTCAATCCCGAGATGTTTGTTGATATGATCCTTTTTCAGGCCCCGGCCTTCATTCAGGTCATCAATGCTATAGTCTGTAAACCAAATGGACATGGGCAGTACTATAAATGTCATCCCGGAAAATGCGAAGCATTTATCCGGGATCTTATTAAAAATTCGAGAAAGATCCCGGACAGACCTACGGCCTTCCGGGATGACAGAAAGGGTTACATTCGTTCACAACGGAAACGCTGCAGCAGGACAAATCCGCCATCATCTTCGGCGCGCATGCCTGAGGCAACAGCTTTTTTATTGAAGCGCCCGCATTGGTCGATTGCGATAAATTCAATTTTTTCCCGGTCAATCAGCGTGCGGTCATATTTGATATGCACGGCGCGTTCATCCGCCCGGATGACTTCATATTTTTTCCCCCAGCCAACGGTGGAGCAGGCGGTGAGGAGAGAGATAAGGATAAACAAGAAGACTTTCATCAGGTTTTTATAAAAGGCTATATTTATTCAGTCAAATACAGTCATTGACATAACTTATTTTATTGTTAAAGTTTTGAGAATGAGAGAAGTAAAAAATATGTATGGCGGTAATATAGCGGTTTTGTTCGGAGTGTTAACACGGTGTTCAGGCAATCTGTGCCAAGTTTCTGAAGTTATTTTAAATGGTGACGGTCTGGCTATTTTGTGTGTAAAGGACCAAGAAAATACATATTGGGATTTTTATGTATCTTCAGGTACGGCACAAAAGGTAAGTCCTGGTCAGTATGTCGATCTTTCTCTTTTGAATATTATAGGAGTAAGTGACGATTGTGAGGATGGTTTGTATTTCTTCATTGATTCTATACATCCTATAAAATCTATGTTCCCTGCTACTCCGTTAAATCCGTCCAAAGATCTTTCATTTTCCGGATAAAGCCGGAGCTTTCCGGGGAGTGCTTGCCGCTATTATCACCGGCGAGATCTTCGGCCAGGTTCTTGAGGATGTCTTTTTGTTTGCTGTTCAGATTGACCGGTGTTTCGACAAAAACTTCTATGTACATATCACCGCGCGAGGCGCTGTTCATAATCGACATGCCTTTACCGCGCAGGCGGAGCTGCTGCCCGGTTTGTGTGCCCTGCGGAATTTTAATGCTGGTACGCTTGCTTTCAATCGTTGGGACTTCAACTTCCCCGCCAAGTGAAGCCGTTGTCATCGGGATGGGTACGCGGCAATAGAGGTTCGCGCCGTCGCGTTCAAAAAATTTATGAGGTTTCACGGCAATCAGGACATAAAGGTCGCCGCTTGGTCCGCCGCGCAGGCCGGCTTCCCCTTCACCGGACAGGCGAATACGGCGCCCGGTTTCAATACCTTTCGGGACGGTCACTTTCAGTGTTTTTTCCCGCCGGACGCGGCCCTGTCCGGAGCAAGTTTTGCATGGATTTCGGATAATTGTGCCCGCGCCGCCGCAGGTTGAGCAGGTCCGTTCAATCGTGAAAAAGCCCTGCTGCATGCGCATGCGCCCGGAGCCGTTACAGGCCGGGCATTCTTCCGTGCTTGTTCCTTTTTCTGCGCCGGACCCTTTACAGTCAGGGCAGGTTTCCATGACCGGGACCTTGATGGTGATTTCCTTACCCTCGAACGCTTCTTCGAGCGTAATATCCATCTGGTATTGCAGGTCATTCCCGCGCGCAGGTCCGGTTGAAGAACGCCTGCCGCCACGCATGGCATCGCCGAACATATCTTCGAAGATATCGGAAAAGCCGCCAAAACCGGAAGGGTCGAAGCCGCCGCGGAAACCACCGCCAAAGCCTCCTCCCATGCCGCCGGGACCGCCCTGTTCAAAGGCGGCGCTGCCGAACTGATCGTAGGCGGCGCGTTTCTGATCGTCTTTGAGAACGTCGTAAGCTTCGTTGACTTCCTTGAATTTGGCTTCGGCTTCCGGATTATCCTTGTTCTGGTCCGGGTGGTATTTCATGGCCTGTTTGCGGTAGGCTTTTTTAATCTCCTCCGCAGATGCGCCTTTCGAAAGGCCGAGTGTATCGTAAAAATCTTTTGCCATTATTTACCTAGATGTCATTGCGAGCGTAGCGAAGCAATCCAGTGCGGTTTTATACAATTCTGGATTGCTTCGTCGGCTTTGCCTCCTCGCAATGACGGTTTAACGAGTTAAGCCGATTTTTCGTCGTTCTCACTGTCATCGACTTCGGTAAAGTCAGCATCAACAACATCCGCATCATCTGCACTGCCCTCCGGAGCCTGGTCAGTGGTACCGTCCGGCATATCGGAATCCGCTGTGCCTGCCGCGTTTTCCTGTGCCTTGCGGTAAGCGATCTCACCGAGTTTCATCGAAGCCTGCGTCAGCGCATCGGTTTTTTCTTTCATCGCCGCGGCATCTTCCCCTTCGAGAACGGATTTCAGATCGGCAATCGCCTCTTCAACGGCCTTCTTGTCGTCTGCCGGGGCATCGTCCCCGACTTCTTCCAGAGTTTTTTCCGTCTGGTGGGTCAGGCTTTCGGCCATGTTGCGGTTTTCAACCAGTTCACGGCGCTGCTTGTCTTCATCCGCATGGCTTTCAGCGTCCTTGACCAGGCTTCCGGCGGTTTGTCTGAGGACGATATTGAAAGCATGGTCAAGGACGCTG
>JANQIB010000017.1 GCA_028282385.1 Alphaproteobacteria bacterium | reverse complement strand
ACCCTCGTTGCCCTCTCCCCATAGGGGAGAGGGATAGGTTGAGGTTGCTCCGAAGGGGCTTACCGAAACTTGGGTGAGGGGGGAGTAAAAACCCCATTGCGTCCTCACAAGAAAAGCTGTTAGGCTGTTTTTGCATGCCAACAGGGGATGGATGGCAGGCCGGGGTGTCGTAGCCCTGCACTAAGCGGATGGCATATCCGTGAATATGCCGCTTCTTCGGCTCTGGCCGGGAGGCGGCGGCGTATGTCCAAGGCTCCGGCCCAAAGGCCGTTGCGGCTGTCTTAGTGCGGTCTACGAACTTCCGGCCACCAAGGAGAAATCCTTGGTGGTTTTTTACTGGCTTTAAACAAGGAAGGAAAAACGCCATGACCAACCATTCCCAAAACGACCACACTGAAATTATCCGTGAAGACGGGAGTGTTAATGAAGCGCGGCTGTCCCGCAGGTTAATTGACGTCTTGGATATGCTGGAAACAGCTGGTTTGCAGCAGGGTGAGGCGGCAGGCATTCTTGCGGATTTATCGACACAGGTGGAGGTGGTATTGAAAGAAAAAGAACGTTCTTAAGTTTTCTTCTTTTTATGTTCATACGGGTTCTTACTTGTCCGGACCATCAGGCGGATGGGGATGCCCGGCAGGTTAAAGCTTTCACGCAGGCCGTTTGTAATATAACGCCGGTAATTATCGGGCAGTTCCTTAGGCTGTGAAATCCACAGCGCAAAAGTCGGCGGGCGTGTATTAATCTGCGCAATATATTTCAGGCGGTTTGGACGTCCAGACACGAGCGGGGCCGGATTTTTCTGTTCCATCCCGGACAGCCAGCGATTGAGTTTTCCGGTCGGTACACGCGCATTCCATGTCTCGTAGGTGCGCAATGCTGTATCCATTAACTTGCCCAAATGCCTCCCATGCAGCGCAGAGATTGGCACAACCGGGACGCCGCGCACCTGCGCCATGCCAGTTTCTAATTTATATTGCAGTTCTTCGAGCGCTTCTTTTTTATTTTTAATTTCATCCCATTTATTGACGGCAATCACCATCACCCGGCCTTCATTTAAAATATGATCGGCAATTTGCAGGTCTTGCTTTTCCATCATCACATTCGCATCGACCATGAAGATCACAATTTGTGCAAGGCGGATGGCGCGCAGCGTATCTTCGACAGACATTTTTTCAATCGCCCCGGAGACGCGCGCTTTTTTGCGCAAGCCTGCCGTATCGACGAGTTTGAATTTTCGGGTCTGATAAACCCAGTCGACGGCAATCGCATCGCGCGTCAGGCCGGCTTCCGGCCCGGTCATCACGCGGTTATCTTCAAGAAATGCGTTGAGCAGTGTGGATTTGCCTGCATTGGGCCGGCCGACAATCGCAATCTTGATCGGCTTTTCAGGGTCGTCTTCGTCTGCGCTCAGCTCAAAATCCAGATCACCTTCAATCTCGTCGATGGCCCCCTCACCCGCGCCGCAAAGCGGCCCTTCCCTCTCCCCGTCGGGGAGAGGGGTAGGGAGAGGGGGAAAATGTGGTTGTAAAGCCTGATACAGATCATGGAGGCCTTCTCCATGCGCGGCGCTCATCGGGATTGGTTCGCCAAAACCAAGCGTGTAAGCTTCGGCCAGTCCGGCCATGGCGGCATTGGCCGCTTCACATTTATTGACGCCAAGGATCACAGGTTTTTTTGTTTTACGAAGAAGCTGGGCAAAATGTTCATCCATTGGTGTCAGGCCCGCCCGCCCGTCAATCAGGAATAAAATAACGTCCGCGCGCGCAAGGGCTTCTTCCGTCTGGGCGCGCATCCGCGCTTCGATTGAGCCGTCAAAACTTTCTTCAAGGCCCGCCGTATCAATCAAGGTGAGTTCGTGGTCAAAGAGATGACCTTCCGCCTCGCGCCAGTCACGGGTGACGCCCGGCGTATCATCGACAATCGCCAGCCGCTTTCCGGCGAGCCGGTTAAACAGGGTGGATTTGCCGACATTCGGACGGCCGACAATGGCAAGGCGTAAAGTCATTTTTCAGGTTTTCGATTTTAAACCACCAAGGCACAAAGGCACCAAGTTTTTTAATAAAAAAGCGGCGAAGCCGCATAAAATAAATAATTGATATTAATTATAAAATCTATTTTTTTATCTGCTTTTTTTAAGCAGGTTCCAATTTCTTTGTGACTTGGTGTCTTGGTGGTTTTTTGTAAAGTTACCTATAGGCGCTCAAGGTCCCGTCTTCAGAGAGCAGGTAAAGCGCGCCGCCTGAGATCGCCGGATCGACCCGGATCTCCTCGCCTGTGCGCCAGTCCCGGATCAAAGAGCCGTCCTTGGGATTGATTTCAGCCGCGCGCCCGTCATCGGAAAAGGCCATCAGGCGCCCGCCGGCCATGACCGGTCCGGCCCATGTGATCGGGGTTTCGGAATCATTCCGGCGGGCAAGCTGGGAGACCCAGAGAATGGTGCCTTTATCACGCGTTAAGGCCACAATCTCGTTATTTGTCGTGATCACAAAGATATAGGATCCGGCAACCCAGGGTGTATTGGAGGAGCCGATATCCCGGCTCCAGACACGCCGGCCAGTCAATGTATCTAAGGCTGACATTTTACCGCCATAGCTCACAGCAATGACAAGGTCTTTATCCACCACCGGCAGGCCGGTAATATCCGACAGGTCAGACAGGCCGCCCAAGCGCAAGACATTAGCCAGAGAGTCAGACCAGGCCACTGACCCGTTCCCTGAGCGCAGGGCGATTACTTCACCCGATGAAAAAGCCGGGATGACCAGTTCCGGGATCGCGGCCGGCGCGGCGGCACCCAGCAAGGTCGTGTTCCCGCTAATTCCTGTGTAATCCCAGAGCAGAGATCCGTCTGTTGCACTAAAGGCCATAATTGAATTATTGAGCGTTGAGACAAATACGCGGCCATCGAGAATGGTTGGCGCGGCGCGTGAGGGTGCATTTAAAGGCGCGCGCCAGTAGATACTGCCATCCTGTGGATTTACGGCCAGAAGTTCGTCATAGCCGGAGGTGACATAGAGCACACCGCCGGAAAAAGAAACGCCGCCACTAATGACGTCATCATCTTCGGCTTTTTTGCGTACAGATATTTTCCAAAGACTTTTTCCGCGTTCAACATCAAAAGCACTGAGGCGTGATTCCGTATCCAACGTATAAACCCGTCCATCGGCAATCACCGGCTGCGATGTTAAAGGCAGGGCGCCTTGTGTTCCCGTGCCGATATCTGCGGTCCAGGCGCGCTTTGGCTGATTTGAGGTCAGCGCCAGGTTTTGCATGGAATGGTTTGGGTATCCCCCGGCCTGCGGCCAGAAATCATTCTTCCAGATATCGGGCAGGGTAATTGCCTTGGCTTTTTCGGCTTCATCATCAGGTTGCAGTTGATTTTGAAGCTCCAGGATTGAAATGCGTTCGCCTTCCAAAGGCGGCGCTTCTTCCTTGCCTTCAAACCAGCTGGAGGCGCCGCATGCTGTCAAAAGAATTGGCAGGGCCGTTAAAAAAGTGAGTACAAAAAAACGCTTCATTGATTTTAAATCCTTATTGCGTTGAGCTTGGTGTTTCGGAGGCGGTCTTTGATTTTTGTGCATAAAGCTGGGACAGGCTTGCTGCTTTATCTTTTAGAGATTGCGGCACATTTTCCTGAGCCTCAAAAGGCGCTAAATAAGCCAGCGCACCGTCATAATCATTTTGCAGTCCGCCTTTAATCAGCGCGCCATCGATACGGGCCTGCCAGGCATAAGGGCTGTTTTCATCTTCAATAACAGGCGTTAAAACAGCGATCAGATTTTCTTTACCTGAATTTTGCTCTGAGGACAGAGAGGCTCGTACAAATAAAATCCGTGCCAGCGCATCAAGCGGGGCAGGGGTCTTTTTATTCTCATAGACCTCTTTATACATTTTTGCGGCGCCCTCGATGCCGCCTTCCTGGGCGCTCATACTGGCCGAAATCAGTTTTGCGACAGCTTCGTGTCCGGCGCGTGTATCCTGCGCAGCGGCTTGAAGCGCCGGGACCGGCTCGCTTGATTGTAAAGCGTTCAGGACTTTTGCCGTTTCAGACTGGTCGCGGGATTGATCCCATGCGCGGTAGCCGGTCGTGGCGGCTGTGCTTAAAATCAAAAGAACGGCAGCGGTGATTAAAACCGGACCGTATTCTTTCCAAAACTGTTTTACTTTGTCTTCTTGAAGCGCTTCATCAACTTCGCGGAAAATATCAGACATGTGTAACCTTCATTTTTATCTTTATTAAAAGCGCCGTATCTTAGCCATTCAGGGTCTTTTATGCTATACTTAATCCTATGAGCAGTTCTTCCAGGGGCCCTAAAATCGGCTATACACGCCGTGAATTCGGGCTTATTTTCCAGATTTACAGCCAAAATGTCTATAGCGGACTGTTTCGGGACTTTTCTTTTAGTGAAATTGACGGGCGTTATTTCATCTCCTTTCGGGAAGAAGCGGGCAAAACACCGCTTGTGACCATTGAAAAACGGCGTTTAGGGCCTGATCGCAGCCTTTTTGTCGCCACGTCCCCGGGCGTGAAAGGGGCTCTGGAGGACATTGCGCGGAGTGAAAAAATCGAAAGCTTTATCTCCCAGCTACGCGCCAAAATAGACACGATGCATACAGGCCGCAAACACGGCGCGGACAATGTCAGCAGCCTGACATAATCCATTGACATAATAAAATAGATTTACTATTCTCGCCTCTCAAAAAGGCAAGAGAGTATTATGAGTTCAAATGTAGTTAGTTTTGCTGTTGCTGCAGCCACTGCAGGGCCGCTCAAGTTTACAGCAGAGGAAATGCAAATACTTGACGGACTGATCTATGATGCAAAATGTGCAGGAGCCGTCAAAGACCATGTTTATGAGAAAGTTGATGGGCAGCCCAGACTGACGCTAACTGTCGGTAAATTTGAAGCAGCTCCGATAGTTTACATCACTAAAACAATATCGGACTTTCATTTTGTCTATAGTTATCATCGGGAGCCGGATGGTCTGTGTTTATCTAGCAACAAGCTGGAAAATATACTCCAACCTGCAAAGGATGATCTCAAAAACCTGGGAGAAGAAATCAAACAGCAAAATGAGCATTTTGCGACCTTAAATGCCCAAAAGTCAGAACCTGAGGGAGCTTTTCCGGTGTCATCTGGCCCCGTATTGTGCATAGATAATACACAATAATTAAGACAGGCCTTGCTGCGCTGGATGTGCTTTTCGCTTTTTCTTTATCTTTTTTGAAACTTGTTTATAGTCTGGGCCGTATTATATCAGAGGTTATAAACAAGATGCGTGTTCTTTTATCACTGATGGCCCTCATGATTTTCCTGCCTGCCGGTGTGCAGGCAAAAACCTATGAGCCGGATTATATCGGCGAGGTTGAAAAAATTCGTGCCAAGTTTGAGGACACGCTGGTTCACCTGGCACGCGATAATAATCTGGGCTTTGTGGAAATGCGCGCGGCAAATCCGCGCCTTGATCCCTGGATCCCGGGGCAGGGCGCGCGGGTTACTTTGCCGATGCGCCATATTCTGCCCGATGCGCCGCGTAAAGGTGTTGTGATTAACCTGTCCGATATGCGGCTTTATTATTATCCGCCGGGCGGCGTGCCGCCGCTGAGTTATTCAATCGGGATCGGCCGGGAAGGTCTGAACACGCCTTTGGGTAGCTCAAAAATTGTCCGTAAGGTGGTTGGGCCGAGCTGGCGGCCAACGGAGCGGATGCGCAAAGAGGACCCTGAATTGCCGGCGTATGTTCCGCCGGGACCCGAAAACCCGCTTGGCACACATGCTCTCTACCTGAACATGGGCCTGATCCGTATTCATGGAACCGATAAACCTTATGGGATTGGCCGGCGCGTTAGTTCTGGCTGTATCCGTCTTTACCCGGAAGGGATTAAAAATCTTTATCCGAAAGTGCCTGTCGGTACGCGTGTGACAATTGTTGATCAACCCGTCAAGGTTGGCTGGATTGACGAGAAAATGTATATCGAGGTTCATCCGACGCAGGACCAGTCGATGAAAATCGAAGAAGACGGTGTGCTCAATGCCTATGAAATTACGAAAGCCGATCTGAAGCGGATTACGGCCAAAGCCGGAGACCATGCGGATAAGATCAACTGGGCAAAGGTCCGTGAAGCGGTGCGCAGGCATTCAGGATATCCCGTTGCTGTTTTAGATATAAACCGCAATCCGTCTTCCGGCAGTGCTTCTGAAGACCTGAATCATTTGATGGATCAGACAAAAACGGGGCAAAAAAATACGAAGGTGAGCGAAACTGAAAAAACCGCTGAAGAAAAAATGATCGAGTCAACGCAGACACTCTCTGACCGTTCTGCTTTCCAGTCCCGGCGCAGCAATTACAACGTTAACAACTGATCAGTTTCTGATGATAAAAAGCAGGGCTGACAGGCCCGGTGCATAGATTGGCGCAAGGATGAAGATCCAGCGCCATTTTTGTTTCAGGGCAAATATCGATATCGCAGCGGCCAGAACGGCAAACATCCAGACATACACAGCCTGCTGGGTCATCATATAGCCGGGCGCCGTATCCACATCCTGCGTTGGCATCAGGCCGCCCATGATGAAGATATTAACGCACAGGGCATAAACAAGACCGCCCAAGCCTGAAATCCCGGTTAAAATAAGAAGCCGGCGAAAGATAGAGAGAACATCCATAGGTTTATTGTGCCCTGAAAATGAAAATAAAAAAAGACCCGCTAAAGAGCGGGCCTTTTTAAATTTCGCTTTGAAAGCCTATTTCATTTGTCTTTCAACAAAGACAGGCTCTGCACTGCGGACAACAGGAGCGCGTTGCTCTGGACCGACTGTGCGCTCTTCAGCGTAAGGAGCTTGTGTCAGTGTTTCATCTTCGTGAGAAGAACCGTCAGCAGCACATGCAGACAGAGCAACAACACCAAGAAGAGCAAGCGTAGAAGCTAGATATTTTTTCATTGTCATTTTCCTATTCTTTTTTGGTTAACCAACAGAAGAATTATAGTGATGAATTCTCCCACAATGTTTTTAAAACCCACGTTTTATTTGAGCTCAGGTTTCAAACATCTCATCTGTTTTTCAGGATTTTTTAAGTTTTTTCAAGTCCCTTTCGAAGATTCACCCCCAAAAGCGGCAAAAAATCCTATTGGTTGTTGTTTTTTTGCACCTGTGCGAAATAAGCATCAATCCCGCTTTTCAGGGCGTTCACGATTTTTTTGCGGTAATTCTTTGTATTCAGGTTCCGGGCTTCGGTTCTGTTAGACATAAAGCCTATTTCTGCCAGAACAGACGGAATGTCCGGTGCTTTTAAAACAGCAAAGCCGGCATAGCGGTGTGCGTTTGGTAATGTTCTGACACTGTTTTTTTGGAGGTGATGAACGAGTGTATTGGCAAGAAATTTTGACTGGTTCATTGTATCGCGCATGGCCAGATCAATCAGAATATCGGCCACGTCTTCATCTTCATGAGTCAGATCGACGCCGCCAATTAAATCGGCTTTGTTTTCGCGCGCCGCCAGCCGGGCTGTCTGGGCATCTGATGCTTTGTCAGACAGGGTATAAACGGAAGCGCCGCGGACAGTATGCTTGTCGATGGAATCGGCATGAATGGAAATAAACAGGTCACCGCCATATTTGCGTGCGAGTTTAACGCGGTTTGACAGGCGGATAAATTTATCGCTGTCACGCGTCAGCTTAACTGTATAGCGTCCTGATTTCTCCAGGATGTCTTTTAATTCTCTCGCAGCGGCCAGTGTAATGGTTTTTTCGTAAAGGTTTCCCGCGGCAACTGCGCCGGGATCCTGCCCGCCATGTCCGGCGTCAATGACAATCACCGGTTTTGTGCGTGCTGGCTTTGGGGCAGGCGGCGGGGGCGTTGCCGTTCTTGCGTTTAAGCGCGGCGGCGGCGCAATCGACGGGTCTGCTGTTTGCAGGTTAAAAGATGGTTTTGTTGTTTCAAGTGTGCCGTATATTTTTTTGTGTCCGGCTGTAAAAGCTGCCGGGCTCACCGGCGCGAAATCAACAACGAGACGGTTGGGCTGTCCTGAAGCGGCCGGCAGGATAAACGCGCTTTGAATAAGAACGGCACGATCCATATCAATCACAATACGGGAGATCCCCGGTTCCAGCAGGCCGTTACGGACTGATTTGATACCGGTTCCATGAGGCTGTTCGATGTTTGCGACATTCCACTTAAAACTACGCAGATCGACAACAAGCCGGTAAGGATCAGGGAGAACAAAAGTCCGAAAGTCGCTAACCCGGCTGAGCTCCAGCACCATACGGGTTTTATCCGCATGTTTACCAAAGCGCATATCGTTCACACTCAGAGTATTTTGAGCCTGAGCGCAAACGGTCCAAAGCAGGCTGAGACAAACAACCAGGGCAATGGAAATATAATGGGCGGGACGGGACACGAAAATCATTTCTGCTAATAAAAAAACAAATCAAAATCCTCCCATATTAACGGGAAGCTGCATAAAGACTATAATGTTTTTCATGCCTTTTCACGGGCCGGGAATAAGGTCATTTTGAGGCAGAGATTTTTTTGATTGTACTGCTCTGCCGGGATGTGTATTGTCATCCTCAAGCGACCCGTTATCGCCGCGCATGATCGATTAAATTAAGTTATTTCAAAGGTTTCGCAGGCTATGACGGAAAAACGGGAAGTCCTGATCCGGCTTTTTTCGTGAGCGCGCGAGACACGAGCAAAAAGATAATAGTTCCATTGGCGAGAGTGGGAAAAGACCCAGCCCCTTACGGAATTAGACTTTGAAGACGCGCTGTTTCGAGCTCCGGCCTGCAGATTTCCCATAATATAAAAGCAAATAATGCGCTGATGTAGCGCGCCGCTTTTTGATTTCCGGCTCAGTCGCTTGCCCAAATCTCAAAAAGCCGGCAGCGCTCGTGAGCGATATGTTTTTTGAGGAACAAAAATGACAAAAAGAATGTTGATCGATGCAACCCACTTGGAAGAAACGCGGGTTGCTATCGCAGATGGTGATTTCCTTGTTGAATTTGATTACGAAAGCAAGCTTCGCAAACAATTAAAAGGGTCCATTTTCCTGGCCAAGGTCACGCGGGTTGAACCATCCCTGCAGGCCGCTTTTGTAAATTTTGGCGGCAACCGTCATGGCTTTTTACCGTTTTCAGAAATTCATCCCGACTATTTCCGCATTCCGGTTGCGGACCGCGAGGCTCTGATCGAGGCGCAAAAGGCTGAACTGGAAGCGCGTGATAAAGCACTTGCTGACGAGGATGATGAAGATCTCGAAGAAACAGCTTCAGACACAGACGATGAAGATGTTCTCGAAGAAGAAATCGAGGACGAAGAAGATGTCGTGGAAGTCGGCGGCGCGGATAAACCCGCAGATGACGATGAAGACGAAGATGATGAGGCTGAAACCGCAGAAGATTCTCCTGAAGAAGAAAGCGGTGAAGAGACAGATGAGGATGTGCAGGCATCTGATGATGTAGACGGGAACGTTCCTGAAGAAGATGATGACGATGTTGATGGGAATGTTGCCGGAGAAGACGGCGAACAGAAAAACCGCCGTGGTCGCCGCGGGGGAAGAAACCGTGGCCGCGGTCGCGGCCGTCGTGGCCGGTCTTCGCCGGCGCGTAGCAAACGTTCCGAGAAATACGGCGATGATGGTGATGAGGACGGGCGTCCTTTCCGGTTTGACCTGCGCCGTCATTATAAAATTCAGGAAGTGGTTAAGCGCGGTCAGATTGTCCTGGTACAGGCGTCTAAAGAAGAGCGCGGGAATAAAGGCGCTGCCGTGACAACCTATCTCTCTTTGCCGGGTCGGTATTGTGTGTTGATGCCCAATTCTCCGCGTGGAGGCGGGGTCTCGCGCAAGATCGGATCTTACCAGGAACGTAAACGTCTGAAAAAAGTTTTGGCCGAACTGGAGATTCCAGAGGGCATGTCTGTCATTTTACGTACGGCCGGTGTTGGGCGCACAAAAGCTGAAATTAAACGCGATCTGGATTACCTGCTGCGCCTATGGAATACGATCCGCGAAGATACGCTGGCGTCTACTGCACCGGCTTTGATTTACGAAGAAGGCAATTTGATCAAGCGTTCGATCCGTGATTTATACGACAAAGATATTGAAGAAGTCTTTGTCGCCGGAGAAGACGGAGTGAAGGGTGCGAAAGCATTCATGAAAATGCTGATGCCGTCTCATGTCAAAAAAGTCAAAGAGTATAAGGATGAAAAAATTCCGCTCTTTCACAAATATAAAATTGAAAGCCAGATCAGCGAAATCGGTAAAACCAATGTGACGCTGAAATCCGGCGGCTATCTTGTGATTAATCCGACAGAGGCGCTGGTCTCTGTGGATGTCAATTCGGGCCGCGCAACCAAAGAGCGGCATATTGAAGAAACCGCTTTGAAGACCAATATGGAAGCGGCCGAAGAAGTGGCGCGCCAGATGCGCCTTCGCGATCTGGGCGGTCTTGTTGTCATTGACTTTATTGATATGGAAGAGCGGCGCAATAACCGCAAGGTTGAAAATAAGCTGCGTCAGGCACTTTCACAGGACCGGGCTCGCATCCAGGTCGGACGGATTTCCTCTTTCGGCCTGCTTGAGCTCTCCCGTCAGCGTCTGAACCCGTCTCTCACGGAAATGCAATTCGAACCCTGCCCCGAATGCGGCGGGCTTGGGCGCGTGCCGACGCTTGATTTTGCCGCTGTGAAAGTTATGCGTGCGCTGGAAGAGGAAGGCATTAAAGGAAATGCCGCAGAAATTTCTCTTACCGTGCCGCAGAAGATTTCCTTTTACCTGCTCAATCAAAAACGCGACATGATGAGCGATATTGAAACGCGGTACGATGTTAAAGTTTTTGTTCGTGCAGATGATGAGATGGCGATTTCGGATTACCGGATTGAGACCCAGAAAAAACGCGGCAAGAATGATAATAAAGAAGCCGCGGAAGACGCGCAGGATCAGTCTGAAGAGGATAGCGAAGACAACAAATCCGAAGGCGCAAAAAAACAAAGAACCGGCCGTCGTCGTGGCCGGCGCGGCGGACGCAATCGTCGGGGCCGTCAAAATAAAACCGATGACGCCGTAGTGGAGAACGACAAGGCAGAAAGCGCAGAAGACACGCCGAAGGAGCCAAAGGAAAAGAAAAAACCTGCGAAAAAATCCGCTAAAAAACCGGCAAAGAAAAAGCCTGCAAAGAAAGAAACGGAAAAGATTGTAGAGAAAAAGGAAGCCAAAGATGATCAGAAGAAATCCGAGGCCAAAAAACCAGCCCCCAAAGTTTCAAATGACAGCGGGCCCAAAGACTATGAAAAGGTGAATGAACCGCCCAAGCAGAAGAAAAAGGGCTGGTGGAATAAAATCACCGGAGAATAGCGTCCATCGTTTCGCCCTGACTGCGTTGCTTCGCTTGCCCGCCGAAGCCTTGGCGAAGGTGGGTCGCTTGAATTTCGCTTCCGCCGTCGCTCTTGCTTCGCAGAGCTATGGCGGACGGGTCTCGCGCCTAGTCAGGTCAAAACGCTGCTAGCTAATATTTTTCATAAAATAATTTAAGGGCAGGCGGATAAAATTCTTTATCTGCCTGTTTTTATTATATATTTTTTCCTCAAATAGATAAAATTTTAGATAAATTGTTCGTATAATTTATTCTTCTTTCAATCTCATAATTTAACATAAAAATTATAGAGAATTTAAAACGGTTTTGATCCAAATTTTTGTAAAGATTTTAAAAGGTCAAATCGAAGAATTCAGTCGAGGGATGTTCAGGTCAGGCAAGAGGCCCGCTTTCGCAACTCTGTTGCTACAGCGCGGCAGGCCGCAAGGGATCACGGGAGGAAGACCTGAACGAACAAGCAGGCGGTGCATAAGGGGAAGACACCGCGGAATTTGGGTTTAACGAAGATAGAAGGGGTGTTTCACACAAACAGGATTAAAAGACGTTTTAGGCGCGTCTTATTGAGATTCACTCATTTGCCGGCCGGCGGGCATCTTCGATGCCCCGCACAATCTCTCACCCTGGCTGGCCGTTCATGCAGATGAGTGGGTTCGTCCCCTTAGCCGGAGGGTTTCCCTCCGGCTATTTTTTTATAGAGCTTCCATCATTTTATCTGGACGGCGTTGCTGCGTTGCTCGTGTACTAAAACCGTACACGTCGCTCCTTGCGCCTGGTCCAAATAAAACGCTGTTTGCTCTATAGTTTTCTCCCCGTACCTTGTCGAATTTCAAATCTGTTTGGCTATATGTTACGATCAATGCTATGAAGAGCTTCATATTATGAGGATTATACCGATGCGCTTTTTGATCTTTTCCCTGGCTTTATTCTCGATTGGACTATCTGTGCCCGCTTTGGCTGAAGAGGACAAGAAAGCCGCGCAGAAAAGCACGCCGATTACCAAGTGGATGGAGGCGGAAAATAAACTGATTGATACGCTTCCCCATCACGGTAAGCAGAGTTTTTATGTGCTGCGGAATAAATATAGTGTGATCCGCAGTGTGCGCGTGGTGGAACGGGATGTCGGCAAAGCCGTGAAAGCCTGCGGTAAGAAAAACCCGGATTTGAAAAAACCAATGCGGACGCGTTTTAAACAATGGCAGGACGCTGTTTTACCGGTGCTTGATCTGGCGGATAAATTCCTCAAAGAAGAAGTTGAAACGCAGCAAATTGTTCACGCGAGTGATTATTGGCATGTGATGAAGCTCAATGATAAAGCGTTTAGATTTGGTGAAGAGCAAATTGAAAAGCAGGTGGTCACCAGCAAAGAAGCCTGCGAAGATCTGCAGGAAAGTATGGACCGCACGGAAGA
>JANQIB010000159.1 GCA_028282385.1 Alphaproteobacteria bacterium | reverse complement strand
CCAGGCGGCTTCTCACCGCGTGATTGCTGATCATTTACGTTGCTCTGCCTTCCTGCTGGCCGATGGTGTGATGCCGTCCAATGAAGGGCGCGGCTATGTGCTGCGCCGGATTATGCGCCGCGGGATGCGTCATGCGCATTTGCTGGGGGCTGATGATCCGCTGATGTATAAGCTTTTCCCAACGCTTCTTTCTATGATGGAGCAGGCTTATCCTGAATTAAGACGCGCCGAAGCCTTAATCACGGAAACACTGCGCAATGAAGAAGAGCGTTTTAAGAAAACGCTCGACCGTGGCCTCAAAATTCTTGATGAAGAATCCGGGAAACTCGGGGACGGCCAGACGCTTTCCGGTGAAGTGGCCTTTAAACTCTATGACACTTACGGCTTTCCGGTTGATCTGACGGCGGATGCCCTGAAGGCCCGGGATATCTCCGTGGATATGGACGGGTTTGAAAAGGCGATGGAGGCGCAAAAAGAAGCCGCCCGTGCAAGCTGGCATGGCTCCGGTGATGCCGGGACGGACAAGCTCTGGTTTGAGCTGGCGGAAGAATTGCCGGCCAGTGAATTCCTTGGTTATAGCGCGGATGTCGCCGGTGGCCAGGTGCTTGCCATTATCAAAGACGGCAAAAAAGTTGAAACGCTTCAAAAAGGCGAAGAGGGAATCATTCTCGTTAACCAGACCCCGTTCTATGCAGAAAGCGGGGGGCAGGTCGGTGATCACGGTGTGATTACAACGGATAGAGGCCGTTTTGCAGTCAGCGATACGCAAAAGAAACTGCATAAGCTCTGGCTGCATGTCGGCAGGATGGAAGAGGGCGAAATCTCTGTGTCCGAAGGTGTTGATCTGCAAGTCGATAGCGACCGCCGGAATGCGATCCGGTCCAATCACTCGGTCACACACTTAATGCACGAAGCGCTGCGCCGTGTGCTCGGTGATCATGTCGCCCAGAAAGGTTCCCTGCAGGATGACACGCGTACGCGTTTTGATATTTCTCAGCCTGTGGCGATTAAGCCCGAGGAAATGGTGCAGGTTGAAGAAATTGTGAACGGCCAGATTAAGGCAGACACTGAAGTCACGACCCGCGTCATGCCGCTTGAAGAGGCGATGGAAAGCGGGGCGATGGCGCTGTTTGGTGAAAAATATGATGACGAGGTCCGCGTTGTCTCGATGGGCACACAGGATGCAGGCGGGAATAAAACCTACTCGGTTGAACTGTGCGGGGGTACGCATGTGAAGCGCACGGGGGAGATCGGTAAGTTCAAAGTGATTTCGGAAGGGGCCGTTTCTGCCGGGGTGCGCCGGGTTGAAGCACTCACAGGTGCGCGCGTGGATGAATATCTCGCGCAGCAGGAGGGCGCGCAGGCAGAGCGCGTTCAGAAATTACAGGCTGAAAACAAAACGTTGCGCAAAGACTATCTTAATTTGGGCGGGGATATTGCGGGCGATGTGCCGTCTGATGCGGATGAGCTTGTCAAAGAAAACAAAAAACTGCAAAAGCAAATCTCCGATCTGCGCCGGGCGCAGGCAACGGAAAGCGCCGCCGGATCCGAAGATGATATCAAGGAGATTGGCGGCGTAAAGTTTGTCGGCAAGGTGCTGGAAAATTTTCCGGCCAAAGATCTCAAACCAATGGCCGATGATCTGAAGAAAAGGCTCGGCTCTGGCGTGGTGGTGCTCATTTCAACCAATGAAGGCAAAGCGTCAATTGTTGTCGGGGTTACAGATGATCTGACCGGTCAGATCAGCGCGGTTGATCTTGTCAAAGTCGGCGCGGAAGCGCTAGGCGGAAAAGGCGGCGGCGGGCGACCCGACATGGCCCAGGCCGGCGGCCCAAACGCAGAGGCGGCCAATGATGCGGCCGAGGCAATAGCAGGAAAGCTTTAATTTTTTGTCAGATTGAGTTCTTGCCAAATGCCCTGGCATTCGCTGCATCACGTTGTGATGCTGCATTTCTCCCGCGTCTTTGAAGATAACGAAGAAGGTCCGCTTGCGCTTGTGGGGTAAGTCTATCCGTTCGGACAGCTTCAAATTCATCAAAACATTGTGTCGCAAGTTCACAGGCGCGTTCTATTTTATAATACTCGTGAGACTCGCTTAAAGCCCTCTCATTTACAGGATAGCGAAACTGAATCTCGGTGGGGACACCGTCAAGATGAAAATTGGCTTTGACGGTTTCAAAGCCGTTATATGCAGCATCACCAAAAGTGTTTTTGAGATCTGTAACTACAATAAGATCTTCTCGAAAAATTATACCCTCATCTTTTGCTCTTCTCAGAAAAGCTAATACCCTGTCAATCTGGCATGATTTTTCTAGTTCTACGGTTGCTCTGTTATCGTCTAAGACTTGATTGAGGTCGCCATCGTATTTACGCTTGGCTTTATTGACCATGCTGCCAGGGCTTTTGGGCGGTGCAATTATTATATTTTTTGATGGCAGTTGGAGCTTTCCGCATAGATAAATTACAAGGTCCGAAAAAGACTCGTATTTCTCCTGTGCACGAGTCCATTTATCTTCGAGTCCCGGATGGGCCTGGAACAAATGTCTGACATTTTCTTCATCAAGAGAAATTTCAGGTGCAGTCTTTCTGGCAGACTTCGGCATACACATACCCTCTATGCTTAATATTCATACTTTAATCAGAGTCTTCTCATATAATCAAGAATTTAAACAAAACCGAATAAAAACTTGAGAAATTTATAACTTTATAACAAAAACAATATGTAAAATCAAGAGTGTTTTTATTCATTTTTTGGCCTGGAATTCCAAGAACATGCAAAAATATTAATTTTCACTTGTGTATTTCATAAATATTATATACATTACGGAAATTTTGAGTGATGGGACGGTGTGAAAGCAATGGCAGCAGACAATATTAATGGCCGGAAAATCGTGGTTCCTCTTGTTGCTTCCAAGGCAAAGATGACTATGGTTTTTACAAGAGAAGCAGATGGACGGTATGCTATTTCTCAGACGAACTCTGAAAGTAATGTAGCTAAAATTGTTCATAAGCCTAAGGGGGAGGCCCAAGATTTGTTTAGGTATTTTTCCAGCTGGGATGGGGCACAAGTTGATTCTGATAACAACGTAGACACAGTATCGTCTGGCCCAGAGCCTTCCTTAGCTAGCTTGGCTAAGTAAATAGTCCGAATTTTTCTGAATTAACCGGTTGATTTCACAGGTGCTGACCTGTAATAAGGCCTCACTTATTACAGACATGGAATAGAAGGATCTTTATATCATGGCCCTTGAACGCACATTTTCAATTATTAAACCCGATGCAACAAAGCGCAATCTGACAGGTGCAATTAACGCCAAGCTGGAAGAAGCAGGCCTGCGTATCGTGGCGCAAAAACGCATTCATATGAGCAAGGAACAGGCGGAAGGCTTTTATGCCGTTCATAAAGAGCGCCCTTTCTTTGGGGAACTGACCGAGTTCATGAGCTCTGCACCGGTGGTGGTCCAGGTTCTGGAAGGTGAAAATGCAGTTGTTAAAAACCGTGAAGTCATGGGTGCGACCAATCCGGAAGAAGCCGATGCGGGCACGATCCGTAAAGAGTACGCGCTCAGCATTGGCGAGAACTCTGTTCACGGGTCTGACAGTCCTGAAAATGCGAAAATCGAGATTGAGTATTTCTTTCAGCCTGAAGAGATTGTCGGGTAATTGGATATTAGAAGTTGGATGTTTAGATGTTAGAAGTCCAACATCCAACCATCCAGTATCCAATTTCTAGTTATTCATCCACTGCTTAAGGGCGCTTTCCGCGCGTGTGACGGCCTCAGGGAAGAGCCGGATATGCTCATTGATATCTCCTTCTTCCTGGCCTTTCAGAATGCGTTCGGCGCGCATTGACATTTCCGTCATCTCGATCAGGCCGAAATTCCCGGCCATGCCTTTCAGCTCATGGGCGCGGGCGTTAATCGCTTCTTTATCGTCCTTTTCCTTAGCTTCAATCATGGCGCTGACAATTTCATGTGTTTTATCCAAAAGACCGCTTAAAAGCTCATCCAGCTGTTCTTTGCCCAGATTGTCTTTCAGGGTGCCAAGCGTATCGGTATCAAAGATTTTTTCGATATCGGCCGGTGCGGCAGGCGCTTCAGATGGAGTTTCCGGTGAATGTTCCGGTTCTTCACTTTGCTGACCCTGATCCTCTGTGCTTTCTTCTGTTTGCAGGGATCCTGTCAAAACATTGGCGATCATGTCTATCAGGTTATCCGGGTCAATTGGTTTCGGGACAAAGGCCGTCAGACCGGCTTTACGGTATTTTGCCTGATCTTCTTCGGACGTGTTTCCGCTCAGCGCGATGATCGGCATAGCGGCGATGGCCGGGTTTTCCATGGCCCGGATTTTTTGCGTGGCTTCATCACCTTTAATTCTTGGTAACTGGATATCCATAAGGATAAGATCGCATGGTGAGTCTTCTGTGTTTTCGATCAGATCTAAAAGGTCTTCTGCATTTTGAAAGGAGGTCGCTTCACATTTTATCTTGTTTAAAAAGCCGAGAATAACTTTCAAATTCACTTCGTTGTCATCAACAACAATAATACGCGGCGTATTTTCCAGTTTTTCGATTTTTTCGGCGGCGCTTAAATTTTCTTCTTCTGCTTCTATAGGCTCAGGCACCTCAGTTACCGGTTCCTCTTCGGCTGGCGGTGTTTCTTCTTCAATATCCAGATTGGGATTTAGGATTTCCGGCAGCTCCTCCGGTGCTTCATTGGCATCACGCATTTCAAGCGTAAAGTGGAAGACACTGCCTTCGCCTTCTTTACTGGACACTTTAATTTCACTTCCCATGGCGCCGACTAGCCCTTTACAGATCGCCAGTCCCAAACCGGTGCCGCCATATTTTCGGGTAATGCTGGTATTGGCTTGTCCAAACGGCGTAAAGAGATTTTTCATCCCTTCCGGGGAAATTCCAATCCCGCTAGCGCGCACGGCAAAACGTACTTTATAAAGACCGTGATCCGTTTTTTCAGCGCTCAGGCGGATCGTAACAGCGCCTTCAGACGTAAACTTAATCGCATTTCCGGTCAGGTTGAGCAGAATTTGGCGCAGCCGGTTCGGATCACCAATAACCGAGCCGGGAACATTTTCATCAATCTTTGTTTTAAGCTCGATATTTTTAAGTGCGGCATGGCCGGACATCAGCGTAGAGACACCCTGAATAATGCGGGATAAATCGAACGGGATTTGTTCGATTTCCATGCGTCCGCGTTCAATTTTTTCAAAGTCCAGAATATCATTCAGAAGGGTCAGCATGGCATCCCCGGATTCCTGGATGGTTTGGACAAATTCTTTTTGCTCTTTGTTAATTTGACTATCGAGAAGAAGGCGCACCATCCCCATAATCCCGGTCATCGGGGTGCGGACCTCGTGCGAAACAACAGCCAGGAAAGCACTTTTGGCGCGGTTGGCTTCATCTGCCTGCTCCTTGGCAAGGCGCATTTCTTCGGTCCGTTTGGCTTCTCGTTCACGGAGCTGCGCCAAAAGCTGACGCTCTTTTTCGATCACTTTTAAAAGCCGGGCTTGTTCAGCCGATTCTTTTGTATGGCGCAGGCGGACCAAAGATAAGGTTTCTTTATTGGCCTGCGCTTTTTCTTCGAAGATCTGATCTTCTTCAAGGCCGATTTTTTTCATCATAGCGACAATGAAAAAGACGGCTTGTGGACCCAGCATGATCCAGAAACCATTCAGTGTAATATCTGTGATGGTCAGGGTTCCGCTGAGCGCCGTGCCGGAAATAATCAATCCAGCCAGAATAAACAGCCACGCCCAGATTAGTGGGGCAGCTTCGGTTTTTCCGGCCTGTGTTTGGGCAAAACAAAGAAGCGGCAGGCCGATAAAAGTTAAAACTGTCGGGCCGTAAAATAAAATCGTGCGGATGACGGGCGGCATTGGGATTGGCAGCAGGGCTGCCATGGCCGAGAGGAAGACCAAAAGGACAAGCCCGTTAATAAAGTAGCGCTCGGTATAATCATACTGCCGGATATTTAAAAAGATTTTTGTCAGGCCGATCGAACACACGGCGATCATCGCGGTGAGAAGCGGTAGGATTTTGCCTTCCATAAAGACAAAGCCGGTAATATGGGCATTGTTCCAAAGCAGCACAAGATCTAGCAGGAAGTAGTAAGCAGCAAAGGGCAGGTACATGGTAGAGCGCTTGGACAGCGATAAAGACAGGCAGAAAAACACCATGCCGGAGAGGAAGATCAGCAGGAGCGAAAGCGGGGTAATCACCGGCTCTTTCTTTTCCAGCAAGGCTTCTTCGGTCATGATATTTGGATTAAGGGAAAGCGGCACACCTTCCAAAGGTTCAATCGAAATGAGAATGAGTGTTTCTTTGTTTTCGGCGAGGCTCAGTTCGAAATAACCGGTTTCTGTAAGCGGAACGGCGCGGATATTTTCCAGGGAAATAGAATCGCTTTCGTTACGATCAAGCGCGTAACTAAAGACACGAAGAGAACGTGCAAATCCGTAGCGGCCATCAAAGGTACTGCCAAAATCCATCAGCCATTCGGTTTGCTGTGATTTGTTCAACGCCCGGAAGACCAGCCATTGCTGCTGACCCTGGTATCCCAGATTGACAATGTCGCGTGTGTTCCGGGTATTCAGGGAAAAATCCTGTGCCTGTTCCAGGACATCTTGTGGCTGATAGCGTTTTTTTGGATCCGGTAAAACGTAAAAATAAGGCCCGAGAATATGAGAATTTGTTTCTTCATTAATCACAAGGGCGATGTATTTTGTATCCAGCTTTGCAGGTTCTTCTTCCAGTTCCTCTTCTTCTTCAATATATCGGCCGCGTCCGGCATCGAAGAGACTTTGAAAATCGGTATTTTCAAGAACGGGCTGGTTGTCCTCCGGGGTAAAATCCTGATCTTGGGCATGGGCAAAAGAGATCATGCCGAGCAAGGCAAAAAGCGTCAGCAAGGCGCAAAGATGCGCCTTTACCTCCTGCATTGTTGCGATCGCTTTTTCTGTGGTCATATATTTCCAGCCTAAGACATTGGCAGTGAACAGAGCTTCCAGCGTTTCATTTGGGCGGCGTTGCGTCGTCGCTTATGTAGGCTTTTCTACACAGCGCTCCTCGCGCCTGGCCCAAACAAAACGCTGTTTGCTCCAGAATTCTCCACTTTCTATGATGCTTAAAACTGGTTACTAAATGATGAAGATTGGCGGGCAGAGCGCCTTTTTATTGATATAATTTTTACAATAAAAACAAGGCCATAAGGGCTAAAGTCACGATTGTTAAAATTATGACAAATTTGCTGCCTTTTATAAAGCCGTCCCACATGGCATCGGCGCGGGCTTGTTCTTCTGCTTCGACAGGGCGGGGAGCGTGATCAGCCATAATATCTGGTCCTCTTTTTAAAAATTACTAAGGTCTATTGAATCATATTTTTGGTTTTTTTCAAGCCAGCCAGTGATCTTGTGTGTTTTGAATCTCAACCGATCCGTTCTCATCCTTTTTGACCTGGCCGATCTGATAGACGGTTTCGCCTGTTTCACCCAGCGTTTGGATCAATTTACCGGCTTCTTCAGGTGCGCAGATCACGGCCATGCCGATCCCGCAATTGAGTGTCCGGGCCATATCTATCGGGTCCAGATCGCCAGCACGGCGCAGCCATTTAAATTGCGCGGGGAGCGGCCAGCTTGCTGCGTCAAGGTCTACCCCCAGTCCCTCTGGTAAAACCCGCGGGATATTTTCCAAAAGCCCGCCGCCTGTGATGTTGGCCAGCCCCTTAATCGCGCCTTTATGCGTTTTGAATACGTTCAGGATTGAACGCACATAAAGCCGTGTCGGTGTGAGAAAGATCTCTGCAAAACTTTCGCCGTTCTCAGCAAACGGGGCAGGGCTGTCATAGCTGTAGCCTTGTGTGGATGTCATGATTTTACGCACAAGCGAATAACCGTTGGAATGCAGGCCGCTGGCGGTCAGTCCCAAAACTACATCACCTTCCTGGATTGTTTCTCCGGTCAGGATCTCATCGCGTTCGACCGCGCCGACACAAAAGCCGGCAAGGTCATAATCGCCGTCTGCATACATGCCCGGCATTTCGGCTGTTTCGCCGCCAATCAGGGCGCAGCCACTCTCCTCACAGCCTTTCGCAATGCCTTCGACAACCTTCTGCGCGGCGTCTACCTCAAGCTTGCCAGTTGCGAAATAATCCAGGAAAAACAAGGGCTCCGCGCCCTGGACAATCAAATCATTCACGCACATTGCAACCAGATCAACTCCAATCGTATCGTGACGGTTCGTATCGATTGCAATCTTGATTTTTGTGCCCACGCCGTCTGTGGCGGAGACCAGAACAGGATCTTTATACCCGGCCGCTTTGACATCAAACAGAGCGCCGAACCCGCCAACGCCGCCCATTACGCCGCTACGCTTTGTTTTGGCAATGGCAGGCTTAATCCGTTCCACAAGCTCTGCACCTGCATCTATATCCACACCTGCTTCTTTATATGCCCCTTGTTTACCCATTGGTTGTTTCATGTGTGCCCTTATTATTTGTAAAGTCGCCCTATTCGCGCTATAAAATGGCCATTATCCATGGCCACGATGATATTGATGATGACCGCACTATATAAGCGTTTTTTAGTTCTTCCTATTCTTTTTTGCGCCCTTTTATGGACTTTCCCGGTGACGGCGGAAGACGGGGGCGCGGAGAGCTATGCCGACCTTTACACTGTTGAAGATGTTGAAGTTGATATCACATCTGAGAATGCGGTGATGGCGCGTACCGAAGCGCTCGATGAGGCGCAGATTTCAGCTTATAAAATTCTGGCCGGGCGCATTCTTGGAGACGGGGCGCTTGAGGGTGAGCCGGAACCGGATCCGCTGGCTGTCGGTATTTTGGTGCAGGATTTTGAGGTGACGAACGAACAGCTTTCTTCTGTGCGTTATAAAGGAACGTTTACAGTGCGTTTCCGTCCGCGCGCTGTCGACCGGCATTTTAATTATGCGTCTGCCGATGATTTGTATGGCAGACAGGAATATGGTGAAGAGGCCATAGAGACGGCAGGGAGTGACTATCCCAAAACACTGATCCTGCCATTTTATCAATATGGCCGGATGACGACGATCTGGGATGACCATAACAATAAATGGATGGAGGCCTGGCGCCGGGCGCGCGGCCATGACCATCTGATTATTCCGATCGGCGATGCACTTGATCTGGGGCAGCTTCGCAATGACCAGGCGCTCACCTATAATTATGATTTCCTGAAAGGGATGATGAGCCGGTACGGCGCCACACAGGCGATGGTTCTGATTGCCAGCGAACGGATGCAGCCTGACGGCACGATCACGCTTGAGGTCAACACCTATCATGCAAACCAAACCGGACCTGAATTTTCAGGGGCGCGAACCTTTACCAGCGGACCGGAAGAATCTGAAAAAGTTTTTGCTGCGCGCGTTGTAAACGAAATCCGCAAAACAATCCGCCCGCAGATTCAAAAGACGGTTCATACCCAAACGCCGCCGGCCATGCAGCTCCCTTCACAAGAGGGATTACAGCCGGATAACCGGGTGGCTCCGCCGCCATTAGGGCCGGTAACCTCTTATAAAGGCCGCGCCGTTTTCACAGGCGCGCGTGAATGGGTAGAACTTAAGAAAGCCATGCAGCGGGCTTCCGGAACGCAAAATATAACCGTTAAAGGATTAAAACCGACGGCAGCAGAAATCGAACTGACTTTTGCCGGTGATCCGCAGCGCCTGTCACAGGTGATGGCAATGTCGGGCGTGGCAGTCAAAACGGTGCAGCAAACCGATACGCTTGGCCGGGTCATGGCGCAGGCGCCTGCAATGTTCGAATTTTCGCGCGCGCCGGGGCAGGCAGGTTTGCCGGCTATGCCGAACTATCAATAGGGCACGATATTAAAATAGAGTGTTCGAAGGGAAAGGGAGTATTACTTCATGACATATCCTCTAAAAACCAAATTTCTTTTTTGGGCGGGTGCGGCAGCGCTGTTTATCGCTTTTATTATGATTTTTAAATCGGTGCTGACGCCTTTTGTGCTCGGCCTTGCGATTGCCTACCTTCTGAACCCGCTGGTTGTTCATTTATCCAATGCAGGGTTTTTGCGCAGCGTGGCGGTTAGCCTGATCCTGCTGGTCTTTTTTGTCCTTGTTGCGCTGGCCTTTACGTTTTTATTGCCGCCGGCCGCGCGTGAAGCTGCTGCTTTGGCAGAAAAAATGCCGGGCTATTTTGACCAGCTTCTTGTCTGGTCGGAACCTTATTTTGCAATGGTGCAGGAAAAGCTCGGTGCGGATTATATCGACAATGTTAAAAACGCCCTCAAAGAGAATGCCGGGAAGATTTTTTCAGCCACCGGCGGTCTGCTCACCGGTCTTATGAATGGCGGTCAGGCGCTGGCCGGGTTTATTACAACAATCATCTTAACGCCGCTCGTAGCTTTCTTTATGATGAAAGAATGGCCGGCTATTGTTGACTGGACCGAAGATCTTTACCCAAGGGAACATGAAAAAGTGATCCGTGATTTGCTCTCCCAGATTGACCGTAAAATTTCAGGCTTTGTCCGCGGGCAGATTACCGTGGCCTTTGTTCTGGGTGTAATTTACGCACTGGCCCTGTCTATCGCAGGACTCAATTACGGATTTCTCATCGGCCTGTCAGCCGGGTTTTTGTCAATTATTCCAATGGTTGGGTCAACGCTCGGCCTGCTTGTTGGTGTGATTGTTGCCTGGTTTCAAAGTGGTGACCTGGTTTTTGTCGGAACAATCGCAGCAATCTTTATTGTTGGCCAGATCGTTGAGGGGAATATCCTGACGCCGAAGTTGATCGGCAATTCTGTCGGGATGCATCCGCTCTGGATTTTGTTTGCCTTAATGGCAGGCGGCAGCCTGTTTGGTATTCTCGGGATGTTGCTGGCCGTACCGGTGGCGGCAGTGATTGGTGTGCTCGCCAGCTTTGTGATTTTGCAATATAAAGCCAGCCCGTTTTATCAAAAGAAGCGAAAACACAATCCCAAAAAGAAACCCAAAAAGAAGGCGGCTCCTAAAAAAGCTACTCCCAAAAAGAAAGCAAAAAAATAATGGGAGACGCCGTGCAGCAATATCTTCTTGATCTTGGCCACCGCAATGCACAGGAGCGGGAAGATTTTATGATTGCACCCAGCAACCAGGATGCTGTCGCCTGGCTGGATCTCTGGCCGGACTGGCCCGCGCCGGTTTTAACGATTTACGGGCCTGTCGCTTGCGGGAAAAGCCATTTGATTGCTGTCTGGAAAGACATGGCACAGGCGCATAAAATCACGCTGGAAGACCTGGATCAGTATGATGCGGACGAACTTTCATCCCGCGCAGCGCATTTTTATCTCGATGATGCGGATCAGGCCATTGGCAAGACGGAGCGTGAGAAAACACTCTTTCATCTCTACAATATTTTAAAAGAGGAAAAGCGCAGCTTGCTTTTGACGATGGAGCAGGCGCCTGTGCACCGCGCTTTTACAATTCCGGATCTTGCCTCTCGTCTGCGCGCCGCACCTGCCGTGGCCATTCGTGCACCGGATGAAGAGATACTTGGCGCTGTTCTGGTCAAATTATTCAACGACCGTCAACTCATTGTCGGCCCGGATGTCATTGCCTATATCCTGCCGCGGATGGAGCGCTCTTTTGAAGCGGCAAGGGATATCGTCACGCGTGCCGACCGTCTGGCGCTAACAAACCAGAAGAAAGTCTCCTCGGCTTTAATTCGTGAGATTTTGGATGAATAATAGGCCGAACCCCAGATTTTAATTGACATAAAGTATTGACAAAGCTTGTGGTTTTATGTAGGGAAATTAAAAGTATCGTAAGAAGGGTTTAGAAAATGAAAAAAGAATTTGAGGGTGACCGATTACCATTTGTAACATCTATTACACCAACTTATGGGCGTGCAAAATTTCTTAAACAATCACTCGAACGTTTTCGTCTGGATTCTTATCCTAAGAACCGAAAAGAATGGATTATCGTTGATAGTTCTTCTCCTACTGATTTAAGAAACGAAAGAGAACGCCAAGAGTTTGTTGAGGAAATTGAAGAATTTCCCTGGATAACCTACTTGCATATTCCAGATCGTGAAAGTATAGACCTTCAAATTTTACAGGAGTACCCTGTGGAAGAGCATATTTTTCAATCGAGAGCGAATTATATAGAAGAGATAAGCCGCTTATATAACCGGGCAACGCAAGGGGAAATACCAGCAATAAAAAGACAGTTTGATCAGCACTCCGACCCTAAAATAGGCAGGCCATCAATTGGAGAAAAAAGAAACTTATGTTGTGCTATTGCTAAGGGAAGTATTGTTATTCACAGAGATGATGATGATTACTATGGGCCAGCGTATATTTCTAGAACGGTTGAAGAAATTCAGAACAATGATGCAGATTTTATGAGGTGGGGCGATTTTTACGTTTATATAGAAAAAATGAATATTTTCGGCGCATATAAATTTAATTCTCCAGATGGGTGCTTAAGAGTTAGCCCAAAGGGGGAGACTAAATTTCTTAGTGCTGCAGAAATACAGGAAAAACGTGACAGAGGAGAAATTCGACCGGAAGGTTACGGGTATGGATTGTTTTTCGCTTATAAAAAGGAAGCTTGGCGGCATAACCGGTTTATTCCAACTTTTACTGAAGAAGATGTTGTTTTGGTAGATTCTTTAATGAATGAAGGTTGTGCAACGCATTTTCCTAAAGGGTTGCGAGATCATGCCGTTCGTGTAATTCATGGAAACTCTACGGAAAGCAGATTATATGATATATTCAATCCGAATGAGGTTCCGGGAAAATTGTGGAGAGAAGTTGCAGGGCAAGCCGATATACCAGTTTCTTTAACTCCAAGAGCATTAAATATGCAAGGAACCTTACTTTCAAATAAATTAAACGGAAAAAATGGTAATACGGACTTCGCTCAACCTAGTTTGCAGCTTGTAGCACAGAATCTTTAAAGGTGGTGACAGTGAAAACTATTGATAAAAACTTTTTATGGGGAGTAGCTACTTCCAGTTACCAAATAGAAGGCGCTGCAAAAGAGGGGGGGCGCAGCGAGAGTATCTGGGATAATTTTTGCAAAATTCCAGGAAAAATTGCGAACAATGACAATGGTGATATAGCTTGCGATCATTATCATAAATATAAAGATGATGTTTCATTGATGAAAAATTTGGGTGTCAAGGCATATCGTTTCTCTGTTTCATGGCCCAGAATAATTCCCGAAGGTGTTGGAGAGTCCAATCAGGAAGGTATCCAGTTCTACATAGACCTTATAGATGAGTTACTTAAGAATGATATTGAGCCTTGGGCGACGTTATATCATTGGGATTTGCCGCATGTTCTGCAGGAGAAGGGAGGATGGCAAAACCGTGATATAGTAAAGTGGTTTGAAGCGTATGCGGATGTGGTTGTTAATGCTTTTAAAGGCCGTGTAAAAAACTTCATCATTTTAAATGAACCTTCTGTGGTGGCATATCAAGGTCATTTTGATGGTACGCACGCGCCAGGTATTATGTCGAAGGATGCAACGCTGAAAGCGACACATCATCAAAATCTTGTAATAGGGAATACATTTTCCTTTATCAAAGAACATTGGCCGGATTTGAATGTCGGTTCCTCTTATACTTTATTTCCTGTTTATAGTATTGGGAAAACAGAGGAAGATATAAGAGCTAGAGAAACTATAGATGCTTTGTGGAATAAAAACTTTTTTGATCCTCTGTTTTTAAAGAAGTATCCAGATATTTTTGAGCGTGAATTTGAAGAGATTATGCAAGATGGTGATCTCGATATTATAGCTCAACCCTTGGATTTTATAGGCGTACAGCATTATGCTCCAATGTATGTAAAAGGTTGTGATAACGAAATCGAGGCGACATTGGTTGCTCCTCCGGAGAATAGTCCTGTGACTGATATGGGATGGCCGTATAGTCCCGAAGCATTTCATGAATGTCTAGTGGGAATGAAGGAAAATTATAAAAATCCTAAAATATATATTACAGAAAACGGCGCGGCATATAAGGATAAAATATCAGAAGATGGTTTAATCCATGATGCTGACCGTGTCAGATATTACAAAGAGTATTTGTCACAGGTTATGCGTGCAATGAAAGACGGCGTTAATATTCGAGGATACTTCGCCTGGTCGTTTCTTGATAATTTTGAATGGGCATGGGGATATGACAAGCGCTTCGGTCTGGTATATGTAGATTTTGAAACTCAAGAGAGAGTTCCTAAAGATGCATACTATTGGTATAAAGATTTTATCACCAAAATAAATGAAACTAATTAAATTTGAGTAACTTGATGAGTAAAAATCGTTGGGCATTATTTCTAGATATTGACGATACGCAAAAAATTGATGGTCATAAAGGCATTCCAACTGTTCAGGATAGCGAAGCTACAGCAGCTTTGAAACGGGCGGTTAATAATCTTTCATGTAATGGTGATGTTTTAGTTGCCCATGCTACAAATGGGATTTTAAGTGATGTGCTAAAGGTTAAAAACTGTTTAGCTAATCCTCATTATGTTTCTTCTGGCGCAAGCACTCAAATGCATCGTTCTGCAAGTGGATGGGAGTTAGAAGAAGATGAAGATTTCAAGGCATTGGTACGCAGTTCAGGTTTTGATTCTGAATCTGCTTTAGCACTTGGAAAAAAATATCCTGTACTTCGAGCATTGGGAAAGGTGCACCAAAGCGATGTGAAAGCCAGTTTCCAGTTTCGTGAAGGTGTTTCCCTTCAGGAGAGAGTTGAAATTTATGATGAAATAAAAAGATATTATCAAAATCAGCCTGATACAGGCGTTTTTTATGTTGAGGGCAGGGAAAATTATTACATAGATATATTGCCCGCTGTTTGCACTAAGGGTGGCAATATAGATTATATTATTTCTAAAGAAGGGATTGCTTCTGACAGAGTAATTGCTATCGGTAATGGCAATAACGATATTAGCATGATGCGTACAGAATTTTTATGTGTGGCAGTTGGTAATTCGGTACCCGAATTAAAAAATCATATTCAAAGTATGAGCAATAGTACTGAACGGCATTTTATAACAAATGGTCAGCGTGCAGTAGGGGTATTAGAGGCTTTGCGGCATTTCGGATTAACTTCTTAGTCTTTTATTTTTACAATCTGTCCTCTTTCAAGCTTCAATCCAATTTTTCCCTTAACCATATCCTGTGCATCCTTGCCAAAGACGTCATAACGCCAGCCTTTGAGAAAATGCAGGCTGTTCATATTGTCTCCACGCACGAACTGGTCGAGATCTGCCGCGCTGGCGACGATTTTCGGGGCAACCTCATTTTCGGCGCAGTTGATTTTCAAAAGCATTTTCAGCATCTCAAGCGCGGGCTGTAAATGGCGCGGGAGCGGTACAGGGTAGGGGCGGTTTGGCCATGTCGTTGGGTCGCTCTCACGCGCCTGTTTTACAAGCTTTAAAATTTCTTCACCGCGTTTGCCGCTTCGCATATCACCGGGCAGGGAGCGGATACGTTTTAAGCTGCCCGGCTTGCTTGGTTTATAAAGCGCAAGGTCGGCGAGTGTTTCATCTTTTAAAATCCGTCCTTTAGGGATATTGCGTCGCTGCGCTTCCCGTTCGCGCCAGGCGGCAAGCGTTTTCAGGATCATTAAAATTTCAGGTTTATCAGAGCGTACTTTGACGCGTTCCCAAGCCTTGTCCGGATCGTTTTCATACAAGGCCGGATCGGTCAGTTCTGCTGTTTCTTCATAAACCCAGTGCGCACGGTCATGTTTATCAAGCTTCTCTTTAATCTTCTCATAGACCTCACACAAATAAATCACGTCATTCAGCGCATAGGTCATTTGCTTTTTGGATAAAGGACGATGCGCCCAGTCGGTGAACTGAGCATTCTTTTCAAGATGATGTCCGGTCAGTTCCTTAACAAGTGCGTTATAAGCAACCTGGTCGCCAAAGCCTGTGACCATCGCGGCGATTTGTGTATCAAAAATCGGGGTTGGCAGGACGCCCGCTTCATTAAAGAAAATTTCCAGATCCTGCCGCGCAGCGTGAAAAACCTTAATCACCTTTTCATTGGCCATCAGGTCGTAAAACGGCGTCCAGTCAAGATCTGTTTCAACCGGATCAAGCGCGCAGGCCTCCACGTCCGGTCCGGCGAGCTGGACAAGGCAGAGCTTCGGGTAATAGGTCTTATCCCGCAAAAACTCCGTATCAATCGCCAGATAGGGATTTTTTGCCAGTGCGGTGCAAATATCGTTTAACTGGTCTTGAGACTCGATAATCATGACCGTCTATAAACCACGAACCCTCCAAAATGTCATCTTGGAAAATGAGTATTTATTTGGAATCTATACAGTTTGTCCGGCTTTTATTTTTTCGTAGATTTTATGACTTTATATTTTTTTATTAAAAACTCTTGCATTATGTAAAAATATATGGTTTTATACATTTCTAGTTAATTTTATAGGCGGAGAATAAAATGACAAATAAATTTGTACACACTCTTGGTTCTGCTGCTCTGGTTTTCGGGCTTGCTACTTCTTCACAAGCAGAATCTCAGGGGGTTCCTACCGCTGATTCTAAAGAGACCTGTATAAATAATGTCCTTGAAGCAAATATGGGCGAAGATGTAATAATCGTATCTCCTAAAGTTCCATCTGTCGTTGGTTCATTTAATCTAATCGCACTAGTGATAGAGAATGGTGAATCAAGATCCATAAAAATGAGCGGTTATGCTTATACTCAAGAGGCAGAAAAGCCCGGTTCTGATATATATGTCACGTCTGGTTTCTATCAGGATGTTGCAGGAGGGCCTATGACTGAGATCCGTAATGGTCATGTTAGCGCCGCTTATATTGCAGGCCATGATCCTCATTTTACTATCAAGGGAGTGCACGGTCCTGCGACTGGTGATTTTTTAGAAGTGATCAGAGGGGTTACAGCTTGTCTTGCAGGCAGGGCCCCTGGATTAGACGGCGGTCCTCAATAAATCCTATAAAACCGCCACCAGGCGGTTTTTTCTTTGCGTCTTTGGCTCAATGCGTTTAAAACTCCTATGAAATTAAGGAGTTACAAAGACCATGCACCAATACCGCACCCATACTTGCGCAGACCTGACCAAATCCGATGAAGGGCAGAATGTCCGCCTGTCCGGCTGGATTTCCCGCAAACGCGATCATGGCGGGGTCCTGTTCATCGATCTGCGTGATACATTCGGCCTGACCCAATGCGTGGTGGATGAGGGTTCGCCGCTGCTGGCCGAGATTGAAAAATGGCGCGTGGAAAGTGTGATTACGGTCGAAGGCACGGTACTGGCCCGGACCGCTGAAACGGTTAACCCGAACATGAAAACCGGGGAGATCGAAGTTAAAATCGAAAAAGTGACGCTGCAATCACCTGCCGATGTGCTGCCTTTCCAGGTTGCTGAAGATGACGGAGCCGGGGAGGATATCCGCCTCAAATATCGTTACCTCGATCTGCGCCGTGAAAAGATGCAAAACAATATCCGCCTGCGTAACGATGTGATTGCTTCTATTCGCAAGCGCATGTGGGATGGCGGGTTTCAGGAATTCAATACGCCGATCTTAACGGCCAGTTCTCCCGAAGGTGCGCGGGATTATCTTGTGCCCTCCCGTTTGCATCCGGGGAAATTTTATGCGTTGCCGCAGGCGCCGCAACAGTTCAAACAGCTTTTAATGGTGAGCGGCTTTGATAAATATTTTCAGATTGCGCCGTGCTTCCGGGATGAAGATGGCCGCGCCGACCGTCTGGCCGAGTTTTACCAGCTCGACCTTGAGATGAGCTTTGTTGAGCAGCAGGACGTATTTGACGCCGTGCAGCCTGTCATTGCCGGTGTATTTGAAGAGTTCAGTAACTTTACCGGCACAGATCACAAAATAGACTGGCTGCCGCATATGCGTTTTGAAGATGCCATGATGAAATACGGCTCGGACAAGCCGGATCTGCGTAACCCGTTAGAGATCGTCGATGTCACATCCGTCTTTGCACGTGATGATGTTGAGTTCAAAGCCTTCAAAGGCACGATCGAAAAAGGCGGCGTGGTTCGCGCAATTCGTGCACCAAAGGTAGCCGATCAGCCGCGCAGCTTCTTTGATAAGCTCAATAGCTGGGCGCAGGATGAAGGCGCGCCCGGTCTTGGTTATGTTGTGATAAAGGACGGCGAAGGCGCGGGGCCGATTGCGAAATTTATCCCGGCCGCTGCGCAGGAGGAACTCAAAAAGATTGCAGGCCTTGAAGACGGAGATGCGATTTTCTTTGTTTGTAACAAGGAAAGCGCCGCCGCAAAATTTGCAGGCCTTGCCCGCGATGCGATTTGTGATGCCTTGCCCGAAGGGCATGAGGCTGCGCGGGAGCAGGGCGTTTTTAAATTCTGTTGGATCATCGACTTTCCGATGTATGAGCGCGATGAGCAAACCGGTGAGGTTGATTTCTCCCACAACCCGTTTTCAATGCCGCAGGGCGGGCTTGATGATCTTGAAAAGAAAGACCCGGAAGACATTTATGCCTGGCAATATGACTGCGTGTGTAACGGGTTTGAACTGGCCTCTGGTGCGATCCGGAACCACAAGCCGGAAATCAT
>JANQIB010000157.1 GCA_028282385.1 Alphaproteobacteria bacterium | reverse complement strand
CGCCATGATCCCGTCCAGCGCATCAATTTCCCGAACCAGGTGGCCTTTGCCCAGGCCGCCAATAGCCGGGTTACAGGACATGACGCCGATTGTGTCTTTGCGGTGAGTGAGCAGGGCTGTAGCCGCGCCTATGCGCGCCGCCGCAGCCGCGGCCTCACAACCGGCATGCCCACCGCCAATTACAATGACATCATAGCTCTGTTTCATGGGAGGCTTTATAATATAAGAGAACTGGAAAAATCCAGAAAATTGTACTATTCCGAATATTGTACAGGCCTATTCGCAACAACACGCCCCGAACTATCCAGAACAGTTTCAGGAAAAAGAGATTGTTCCATGTGGAACATTCTTATTGTTCTAAGATTTTTCCCTCCGATTTCTTTTGCCAGATCCTTACTATGTCTTAGTTTCGGTGGAGCAAAAATCTTAAGTTTCTTCTCTGGAAATCTTTGTTTTAAAAGTTTAACTGCTGGCAGCAAATCACTATCCCGGGATATTAAAAAAGCCTGGTCAAATTTATCCTGATAGGCATCGTCAATCATTTGCAGCGCTATATTAACATCCGTTTCCTTTTCTTCGTGGCCTTTCCATTCATGATGACAAGATGGACAGCTTTTATCCTTTTCTTTGAACTGTCCCATAACAGGCGTAACACCAGTTGCTTTTAGAGCTTCAACATAAATTTTATGCCGTTTGACTCTGTTTTTGTGCCAGTCTGCAAATGCTGAAAAATAATATATCTTTTCAATGACGTGGACACCTTCTTCGGTGAAATGAGATACAAGTTTTTTTAAGTCCAGCCATTTAAAATGATTGGGACAATTATCATCAATTGCATGATAGAGGTTGAAACCATCGATATAAACACAAACACGCATTGTAGAGCTCAAAATAAAACGCCCACGGGCGAACCCGTGGGCAGGCCCAACGAATCGTTGGGGGATTAGCTTATTACTATAGAGTCAAATTACTAAGATTTTGTCAAGAAAGTTTTAATTTGTAACCAGGCTCTATATTTCTCCTCAAAACTCATTCCCGCATGGGCCGGGCTGGTGGAGGGAAGAAGGTTTTGTTCCACGTGGAAATCGGGCAGGTCCGGCAGGACCAGTTTTTTAAAGGCACTTTGCGCTTTCCGGCCATTGAAAAACACCGCCCTGATTTCCGGATGCGCGGCGAAAAACGCTGGGAAATCATTCGGCACTTCGGCGCTGATATCGCTGTCCAGACTGCCGGGGCGAATGCAGGCTTTCAGCACATCCCAGATCGCAATTCCCTTACCCCGGACAAATTCCGTGCGAGCCGGGTAATCCAGATCTTCCGGCACCCCGGTCAGACGGATTAAAACCGGCCAGAACTGATTGCGCGGATGGGCGTAATATTGGTTGGCCTCAAGCGAAGCAACGCCCGGCATAGAGCCCAAAATCAAAACTTTTGCATTGGATGCGGATACTGGCGGAAAGCTGTAGACGGTTTGGTTCATAAATATTGTTTATCACAGTTTTGTCATTCTGAGCGCAGCGAAGAATCTTGTTTGTGAACATGAGATCCTTCGTCCCCCGGATTAAATCCGGGGTTCCTCAGGATGACAGTCTGGCTAAGGCCGCATAACGGCCAAGCAGACTGTCACTTCCCGATACAAAAATCTTTGAAAATCACATCGAGGAGATCTTCCGCATCAACGCGGCCCGTCACACGGCCAAGCGCGCGGACGGCCAAGCGAATATCTTCCGCGATTAGTTCGGGCAGAGCAGCATTATCCATTCCGGTCAAAGAAGCGGTGAGATGTTCCTGCGCCTGTTCCACATTCTGGCGGTGACGCTGGCGGGTGAGGGAGGGCGTTCCACGTGGAACATGAAAGGCTTTTTCAAGGGCCTCCCCAAGATGATCCAGAAGGTGATCCAGTCCCTGTTCTTGTGTGACAGAGATCGAAATCACATTCGGCCCAAGATCTCCGGACCAACTCGGCGCGCCGCTCTGGTCTGATTTATTCAGTACGATTATCGCATTTTCATCAATTAGATCGCGTGTGTGGGAATCGATTTCAGAAGCGCTG
>JANQIB010000079.1 GCA_028282385.1 Alphaproteobacteria bacterium | reverse complement strand
ATCTCAAAATCGGCCATCTTCTATGCTTTTTGTTCTTTGCTTTTATCCTCCGTGCGGCTTATTTCTCTGCCGCTTTAAACTCCTATTTTATCATAAAATTTGCTCAAAAATCCTTAAATGTAAGCTTCCCTCTCCCTTAAGGGAGAGGGCAACGAGGCTTCCCTGCGTCGCTTTGGCGAGGCAGGGTTAGTCGCAGTGGGAGAGGGTTTAGAATTTTTCTTTTGAAAGCAAGGCGTTAAACACCCTCCCCCTAACCCCCTCCCTGAAGGGAGGGGGAATAAGTTTAAGTCTTGAAATTTCTGCTGCGCGGCGCTATATGTTTGGCACTCCCATGGGGGGAGTGCTAGCAGGCTCGTTGCCCTCCCGTTTACGGGCATGGCACTTAAAAAAGTCGGGCTGCTGGAAAAATTAACGAAATCAAACCTTTAAGGAGGTCCATATGAAATTTCGTCCTTTGCATGACCGGGTTTTACTGCGCCGGATCGAACAGGAAAATAAAACCGCTGGCGGGATTATCATTCCTGACACAGCCCAGGAAAAACCTATGGAAGGAGAAATCGTCGCTGTTGGAACAGGACATATCAATGATAATGGCGAGGTTCGCCCGCTGGATGTGAAAGCAGGCGATACGGTGATTTTCTCCAAATGGTCCGGTACGGAAGTGACCATTGACGGTGAAGACATGCTGGTGATGAAAGAGTCCGACATCATTGGCGTCGTCGCGGCTTAAGGTCGTCCATCGTTTCATTTTGGCGGCGTCAAACTTCGGCTCATGTAGGTTATCTACATTTCGCCTCGTTTTCCTGACCAAAATAAAACGCTGTTAGACCTTAGAAATTTGAACAATACGAACAATACATTGATTTAAAAATAAGGAGAAAAACCAATGTCAGCAAAAACAGTTTCTCATGGCTCTGATGCCAGAAAACAAATGCTCAAAGGCGCGAATATTCTCGCCGATGCAGTGAAAGTGACGCTCGGTCCGAAAGGCCGTAACGTCCTGATCGAAAAATCTTTTGGCGCGCCGCGTTCCACCAAAGATGGTGTTACGGTTGCGAAAGAGATCGAACTCAAAGACAAGCAGGAAAATGCCGGCGCGCAAATTTTGCGTGAAGTGGCATCCAAGCAAAATGATCACTCCGGTGACGGCACAACGACAGCGACCGTTCTGGCGCAGGCGATTGTCAACCAGGGCAACAAGGTGATTGAAGCCGGGGCCAACCCGATGGATGTTAAACGCGGAATTGACAAGGCTGTGACAGCCATCGTCGAAGAGCTTGGCAAGAACGCAAAGCCGATTAAAACCAATGATGAAATCGCGCAGGTTGGAACTATTTCCGCCAACGGCGAAAAAGAAATTGGGGACTTCATTGCCGAGGCAATGGAAAAAGTCGGTAAGGAAGGCGTGATCACAGTTGAAGAAGCAAAATCTCTGGCAACCGAACTGGAAGTTGTTGAAGGGATGCAATTCGACCGCGGTTACCTGTCCCCTTACTTCATCACGGATGCGGACAAGATGCAGGCCGTGCTGGAAAATCCTTACATTCTTTTCCACGAAAGCAAGCTGTCCAACCTTCAGGCGATGCTGCCAATTCTGGAATCTGTGGCACAGAGCGGACGTCCGCTTCTGATCGTAGCAGAAGATGTTGAAGGCGAAGCGCTGGCCACACTGGTGGTCAACAAACTGCGCGGCGGCCTGAAAATCGCGGCTGTCAAAGCCCCTGGTTTTGGCGATCGCCGCAAAGCGATGCTGGAAGATATGGCAATCCTGACAGGCGGTCAGGTTGTGTCTGAAGATCTCGGCATCAAGCTTGAAAATGTGACGGTCGATATGCTGGGGACAGCAAAGAAAGTCCAGATCACCAAAGACGACACGACCATCGTGGACGGCGCCGGTGATAAAGGCGATATCGATGCCCGTACAGCTCAGATCCGCGCGCAGATCGAGGAAACCTCTTCCGACTATGATAAGGAAAAACTGCAGGAACGCCTGGCGAAACTGGCTGGTGGTGTTGCGGTGATTCGTGTCGGCGGGGCAACCGAAGTTGAAGTGAAAGAGCGCAAGGATCGTGTTGACGATGCAATGCATGCCACGCGCGCCGCCGTTGAAGAAGGTGTTGTCGCCGGTGGTGGCTCCGCCCTTCTTTATGCAGGCCGCGCTCTGGAAAAGCTGAAAGGGGAGAACGATGACCAGCAAGCCGGCATCGAGATCATCCGCAAAGCAATCCAGGCACCGATCCGTCAGATTGCAGAAAATGCAGGCGCTGAAGGCTCAATCATTGTCGGAAAAGTCTCCGAGAAAAATGATGCAAGCTTCGGTTACGATGCGCAGAACGATAACTATACCGACCTTGTCAAGGCCGGGATTATCGATCCTGCAAAAGTCGTGCGCACCGCGCTTCAGGACGCTGCCTCTGTGGCCGGACTTCTGATCACAACAGAAGCCACCATTACAGAAGCGCCTGATGATAAAGCCGCCGCCCCGGCAATGCCTGATATGGGCGGCATGGGCGGTATGGGCGGCATGATGTAATTTATCTTCGAGCGTTCTTCGCAGGGCGGCGTTGTTTCGTCGCTCGTTTAGGTCTCCTAAACGTCGCTCCTCACGCCTGGCCCTGCAAAAACGCTCTTCGATAAACACTCTGCCGCATCCCGGCGAAAGCCGGATCCAGAAAATAAGACATTTAAAAAGCCGGGATACTAAAAATCCCGGCTTTTTTGTTATGCTGGCTCAAAGCATCTGTGTGAAATTTTTTCAATCAGATGCGCACCCCGCTTGAGCTGATCAATCGTGATAAACTCATCGGGTTGATGGGCCTGTTCAATACTGCCCGGACCGCAAACGATACTGTTCCACCCGGCATTTTGAAAAATACCGGCTTCGGTACAAAATGGGGCAACTCCAACAGTCTTGTCATCCAGAAGATTGATCAAGAGTTTTGAGCCCGGATGATGCTCATTTCCGTCAAAGGGAGGAACAGAGACATACTCGTCAAGGGCAAGGTGCAGTTCCAGCCCTGTATCCCGCGCAGCTTTTTTAAAGCAGTTTTGTACTTTCTCCTGAGCTGCCAGAAATTTTTCAACAAGAACATCACCGTTATCACCGGGCACAGGCCGTGTCTCAAAACTGAAAACACACTCATCGGCAACAACATTAACTGCGCTGCCGCCCTGTATGGTCCCAACATTAACCGTCGAGTAAGAAGGATCAAAACGGAGGTCTGTTATACCTTCATTTTTCAAAGACTCGCCGATACGGTATACATACCCGGACAGCCGGGCATTATATTGTATGGCGCTTACACCTTTATCCGGAGCACTGGAATGGTAGCCATGTCCTTTGGCCGAGGCGTTGAAACACCGTATTCCTTTATGTGCCAGGATTGGACGTAAGTTTGTCGGTTCTCCAACCAGAATAAGATCGGGTTTTGTGAGAAGGTGAGAGTTTGTTGTGACAAAATTTTGCGCGCCGATACACCCGACTTCTTCATCATAGGTCAAAAGCAGGTGTAAAGGTTTTTGCAATTTTGACTCATGTTCCGTAGCAACATGCTCAAATGCGGCAAGCGCAAGCCCGCAAAATCCTTTCATGTCCGTGCTGCCGCGGGCAAAAATTTTGCCGTTTTCTTCCACTGCTCTGTAGGGATTCGTTGACCAGTCCTGACCTGTAACCGGGACAGTATCTGTATGTCCCGAGAAAATAACTCCGCCTTCAGCCTCTGGCGGTCCAATTGATGCAATCAGGTTAGCCTTGGTTTTGTCCGGGTTAAAATTAAGGGTTATGCGTGCCCTGGTTCGTTCCAATATTTTTGTCACATGATCAATCAGATCAAGATTGGAATGAATACTGGTTGTATCAAAGGCAATCAGATCTTCGATATAGTTTCGTTGTTTATTTGAAAATGTCATTGTTTTTCTCCTTACGTTTTAAGTTTTCAAAACGCATGAAGAAAAGATCGATAATCTTATGAGGTAGAAAGAAGACCCAAGGTTTGGTTGCCGTTTTTCGACCGCATCCCTCTTTTGGAGGAAGCCACCTTGCCCCTTCCATTTTCTGGGTCGGCAGGTTGGCAAAGACCATTGTCTTTTCTTAATGCAGGGGAAAGAATATCAGATTTATGGTATTTTGCAACGCAAAAATTAATATGTCCGGTTTTCCCGCCCGAAAACTCTTTTAAGCAGAAGGCTGGTCTGCTTCATCGGGTCTTTGCGAATGGCGCGTTCCTGCGCGGCGATATACAAAAACAGCCCGTCAATTGCTTCCTGGGTCACGTAATTTGAAAGCTCTGCTTTCGGATCAGGCAGGAGATTGGCATATCCCTGCGCTGCCCGGTTATAGGCCTGCAAGACGCCGGCTTTTTCAATGGTTGTTTCAACGCTCGGCTTAAAGAGCTTTGTAAGTTCCGGCCCCATTGTCTTTTTAAAATATTGCGTACCTGAATCGTCCGGTCCGTTATAAACCGCCATGATGTCATCGAACGTCATTTGTGAAATGGCATTAATGAAAAGATCTTTGGCGTAGGGCATGGCCTGCACTGCCGCGTCATTCATCCGCGTTTCCAGCTCATCCAGCGGGCCGGACAAGCCGACTTTACCCAAATGACCTTGCAGGCTCGACAAGGTCTGCGGCAGCGGAATGCGTATTTTTGGGTCCTTTAAAAACGCCCCTGCTTTGGACAGGCTTGTAACTGTTTCATTCGTTCCTATGCTGAGTGCTTCTTTGAACGCGGCAGCAACATCGGCGCGGGTGACCAGCGTGCTGTGGGCGTTTGTCGTTAAGACGCCGTCAGTGACGGATTTAACGCCTGCCATAATGTCATCGGTCGTGCTCTGACAGGATGTGAGAACCAACAGGGAAAGGATAAGGCTGTAAAATATTTTCATCCTGCACTTTAAACATATATATAAAGACAAGAACAGCGGAGATAATGAAATATGCCTGAACTTCCCGAAGTTGAAACCGTGCGCCGTGGGCTTGAAGCGGCGATTAAGGCGCCGGCTGAAATTGCGAAGGTGGATCAGCGCCGGCCGGATTTGCGTGTGCCGTTTCCGAAAAACCTGAAAAAACGTCTTGAAGGACATAATGTCACCGGTTTTGGCCGGCGGGCGAAATATCTGCTGCTTTATATCAGCAGCGGTGAGGTTTTAATCATTCATCTGGGTATGTCGGGGCGTATTCTCATTACCAAAGGACATAAGCCCGAAAAGCATGATCACCTGATTATGACCTTCAAAACCGGCCAGCAGGTTATTCTGAATGATCCGCGGCGGTTCGGCATGGTTTATTTGTGTAAGGAAGACGAATTGGAAGCCCATAAGGCTTTTGCGCATCTGGGACCCGAACCCCTTGGCAATGATTTTAACGGCCCTGTTTTGGCCGCGCGTTTAAAGGGAAAAAACACGCCGGTGAAACTTGCAATTCTGGATCAAAAAACGGTTGTCGGCGTGGGTAATATTTATGCCTGCGAGGCTTTGTTTAAAGCGGGCATTTCTCCCTTAAGAAAAGCATCGACTATTCAGGGTGCGCGCGCTGAAAAACTGGCCGCATCAATTCGTGATGTCCTGACACGTGCGATCAAGGCGGGCGGGTCCTCTCTCAAAGATTACCGGCAGACGGATGGAGAGCTCGGATACTTTCAACACAACTTTAAGGTGTATGACCGGGCGGGGGAAAAGTGCAGGTCGTGTGATTGTGATATTCAGCGCACCGGTGGTATAAAAAGAATAACTCAATCCGGCAGATCGACATTTTACTGCCCACGGAAACAAAAATGAAAACTCTTTTATATAGTCTTGTTTTAGTCCTGATTTATCTGCCTGTTGCGCATGCTGACGTGCCGGAATTTTTTGCAGGGCTGGGTGATATTCCGGTGATGCCGGGCTTAACGCAGGAACCCGAACAGGCTGTGGTTTTTGATGCGCCCGGCGGGCGGGTGGTGCAGGCCCAGGCCTATGCCACAGAGGGCGTCTCAAAAGAGGAAATTTTGGGGTTTTATGCTGCTTCCCTGCCCCAGCTGGGCTGGGCTGTCCAGGAGCCCCAGCGCTTTGTCCGGGAGGGCGAACGCCTTGATATACAAGCTTTTCAGGCAGGTGGCCTCTGGGCTGTACGGTTGACGCTTTCCCCGCTTTAGCGGGCAGGCCCGGATTAGCTTGACAAACGCCCTGCCAAACGCTTAAAACAGGCCCTCAATTAACTTGAAGACGAATAAGAGAGACAAGACATGGCAAATCATAAGTCTGCCCGAAAAAGAATTCGCCGCAATGCGCGCCGCGCAGAGATTAATGGCGCGCGCCGTGGCCGTATCCGCACCTTTTTGAAAAAGGTTGAAACGGCAATTGCAGGTGGCAAAGCCGAAGAAGCACAAAAAGCCCTTCAGGAGGTTCAGCCGGAATTGCAGCGCGGTGTTGCCAAAGGTCTCTGGCACAAAAATACAGCCGGCCGGAAGCTGTCTCGTTTGAGTGCACGCATCAAGGCAATTAAATAAAAAAATAAAATTTTTTTTAAAGGTTAACAAAGACGCGGTTTTTTTTAAGCCGCGTTTTTTTGTGAGAGAAAGTATAGGGTTTCACGCGCTTTTTCTTTTGGGAAATGAATCAAAGTAACGTGACTCTGGAAAGCAAAATTGAACTAAAATTTCTTTTTTGAATTTTTGTGATTTATTCCTATTGATCCACATAAAAAATCTGTTTAAGGTCGATTTTGTTGTTGATGATTTTGAAGACAACATTGCTAAAAAAATAAACGCACGATTTGTTTTTTTACAAATTTTTTTAAAGTTAAATTGGTAGTTAGAGTTTGCGGTAAAATTTTTACCGCGTGTGTTGGAGGGATTACGGAGTAAATTCAATTAAGGCGCAAGTCCTTGGAACAAGAATTTCTTCCGGATCTATTTTTTAAAGAGTCATTGTGACCGAATAAAATTTTTGCAAAGGGTGACTTTGCAAAGCAGGTTTCTTTTGTCTTTTTTTAAGACGAAGAGGGTGTGGTGACAGTGAGTTGGTAACCTTTGTAACTATATAACCGTGAGTGGAGTAAAAAGAGAAAATGTCTAAAATATCGGGTCAGAGTTCAGCAGCAAAAAAAGCAAAAAATGGAGCAGGGGGCGAGTCGTTCGCACCGGCGCCGGAGATTCTTGCTGTCTGGAAGGAAGTTTATAAAGCCCTGCGCGGCGAGTTTGGCGAAGCTATTTTCCGGAGCTGGCTGAAACCGATGACGCTGCAGGCTTATTATCACGGGACGCTGGAAGTATCTGTCCCGACCCGTTTTATGCGCGATTGGATTGGCACGCATTATGCGGCTCGTATTCTGGAAATGGCGTCCGAGAAAAATGTCGAGATTAAGCGTCTTGAAGTTGTGGTCGTTCAAAATGCGATTCCCTCCGATGATGAGGAAGAAGAGTCCGCCCCTTTAAAGGCGAATGAAAATAAATCATCTGTTGATCCGATGATCGAGGAAATTTCCTCGCCGCTTGATGCGCGTTTTACCTTTGACTCTTTTGTTGTCGGTAAACCGAATGCGCTGGCCCATGCCGCGGCCCGCCGGGTCGTGGAAAGTGCAGCCGTGCCGTTTAATCCGCTCTTTATTTATGGCGGTGTCGGTCTTGGAAAAACGCACCTGATGCATGCGATTGCCTGGGAGCTGAAACAACAGGCGCCGGAAAAGACAGTGATGTATCTCTCCGCCGAGAAATTCATGTATCAATTCGTGAAAGCATTGCGCGCGAATGAGACAATGGCCTTTAAAGAGTTTTTCCGCTCTGTCGATGTGCTGATGATGGATGATATTCAGTTCATCTCCGGCAAGGAAAGCACGCAGGAAGAGTTCTTCCATACCTTTAATGCGCTGGTCGATCAGAATAAGCAAATCGTGATTTCTGCTGACCGTGCGCCGAGCGACCTGACCGGTCTGGATGAGCGTTTGCGCTCCCGTCTGGCCTGGGGTCTGGTCGCCGATATTCAGCCCTCGACCTATGATCTGCGTCTGGGGATTTTGCAGGCTAAGAAAGAGCAGCTGCAGGCGGATGTTCCGCAGGCTGTGCTGGAATTCCTGGCGCTGAAAGTCACCTCCAACATCCGCGAGCTTGAAGGGGCGCTGAACCGGATCGTGGCCCATGCCGATGTATCGCGTCAGGACATTACGCTGGAGAGCACGCAGGAAGTCCTGCAGGACCTGCTGCGCTCCCATGACCGCCGGATTACAATCGATGAGATTCAGCGGAAAGTCGCTGAACATTACAATATTAAACTGGCGGATATGCATTCCGCCCGCCGGGCGCGGAACGTGGCCCGTCCACGCCAGGTGGCGATGTATTTGTCAAAACAACTAACGGCCCGCTCCCTGCCGGAGATTGGCCGCAAATTTGGCGGTCGTGATCACACCACGGTGATGCATGCCGTGCGCAAGATCGAGGAACTGTCTCAGGAAGATCCGTCTTTCGCGCAGGATGTTGATGTGATCAAACGCGCTCTGACTGGTTAGAGTTAATATACTGCGTTCGAAAAGAAGTCTTTTCAATTTTCTTTTCGGCAAGGCGCAAGCGACGAAACGTAGAAACCTACTTGAGGAGCGAAGCAACGAAGCTCCGAAAAGGAAAGTGTAAAGACGATAGAATAACGAACGGTATAGAAGGTGTTATTCACGGTTATAAAGCCCCCGGCCACTCCGGGGGCTTTTTTATTTTACTTTTTGAAAGCTTTGATAAATGCTGCGGCCATCAAAGATTTAACTGCCGTACCTGACATGAACGGAACAAATCCACTCATAAAGGCAATTTCCAGTCCGAGGGCGGGCAGGCCGTAGGCAAGCCAAAGAACGCCAAGAGCCAGAATGATGGCATGGCCTGCGATAATGATACCGGTCAGGTTGATAAATCCTTTATCCTCTAATAGGACTTCATAAATCTTACCGATAATCAGGGCGGCTATAAAAAAGCCTGCGAGATAACCGCCGGTGGGACCAAGGAAATAAGCCGGACCTGCGCCCGCGCCGACTGCAAAAACCGGCGCACCCATAAAGCCGATCATTAGATAAGTTCCGATTATTGTCAAAGCCATGCGCGTTCCAAATAAACAAGGTAAAGCCAGTACGACGGCCGTTTGCAGCGTTATGGGAACGGGGGCCATCGGCACCTGTATCTTGGCAGAGGCGATCAGGAGTGCTAGCGTCCCCACCCAGATCATAATCTCTTTAGGGGGAGCCATGTCTTTTATAAAAGCAAAATTGTTTGCACTCATCTCTTTTCTCCTTGCTTATCCGGCGCTCATCATAACGGCTCCGAAAGCATTTGCCAATGAAAAGCAGCTTGAATGGTTCTCCTATGAAGAAGACGGTGCGCCGGTGATTACCGTGCGCCGGATTGCTGAAGATGCTGAAAAGGTTCCGGCGGTTGTTCACCTGATTGATGAGGAAACAATCGAGCGGGCGAATATCGGATCGCCAACAGATATGAGTGCGCTCATTCCCGGTTTTTCCTTTAACGATCCGTTTGGCCGCTATAACCCCGCGCCCTCTATTCGCGGTTTGATCCAGCCCGGGCTGGGTGATGATCCGTCTGTCGGCTTTTTCAATGACGGGCTTTATTTGTCCGGTCGAAGCTCACTCAACTCCTTGAATTTTGATCTTGAAAAAATCGAGGTGGCTAAGGGGCCGCAGAACGCTCTTTACGGACGGAACTCTTTTGGCGGGGCGATCAATGCGGTGAGTAAACGGCCTGAAGCGCAAATGGGCTTTTGGTTTGATGGTCTCTACGGCACGAAGACCCGCGCGCAAATTGAAACCGGTTTTAATGCGCCGATTACTGATGAATTGCTCTCGCGTGTAGCCCTTTATTGGCGTGATTGGGGCGGGTATTTTGATAACAGCGTGGCAGGCGGTCCGGATATCGGGCGCGAACAAACCCGTGCGGCGCGCGCATCTCTTGCCTACACACCAAACTCTGAACGAGATGTTCTTTTGCGCCTGACGCATGTTGAAGATGAAGACGGGCAGCCGGCCGGATTTTTAGTTCCGGCCAATTGCGGACCGCGGACAACAGATAATCAGCTGCGTTTGTTCTGCGGGGAAATCCCGGACCGTCCCGGCGGCGATCTGGCCGCAAACGATGTCGGGACCGAACAGCCGATGGGCTATAACCGCTCCCACTCACGCGCCACGTTGGAATGGGAAGAAAAACTGGATCGCGATCTAACATGGACAACGCTTGTGGGCGGCGCGCTGGAAACATCGACATTCATTCGTGATGATGATTACCAGGCAGTGAATGCTTCTCGCGCGGGGATTGATACGGATCGCTTTGACTATCAGTTCGACAGCCGGATCAATGCCGGGAATAATTATTCTAACTGGCAGGGTTTGGCTGGCGTATCCGGCTACCGTTTTTTCAACCATGTTGACCGGATCGATCAGAACTATGTGCTTGGCGCGACGTCTCCGGGCGGGGCGGAAGTGACCAATGCAACGAGTACGCTCGGCACTTATGGCTCTTTAACACGGCGCTGGGAAAATGGATTTGCGATCACGGCAGATGCGCGCTACCAGTGGGAAGAAAAAGACCTGAAATCTGATACGCTCGCCATCACGACCGGCCTTCCTATTGTACAAAATGACGAATGGTATGCTTTTACACCTAAGCTGACTGGCTCCTGGACGAATCAGGAGACGGGCTTTCTTGTCTATAGCTCTGTCACGCGCGGCTATAAGACCGGGGGCTTTAATGACCGGGCGAATATTCTGGACAGTGAACGCACCTATGATCCGGAAGAGAACATCACTTACGAATTTGGCGTGAAAAATGTTCGTTTGTTCAAAGAGATGGCCTTTGACTTTGGTGGTTTCTTTATCGACTGGAAGGACCAGCAGGTTATTGCCTATTCCAATGCGGGCGCGACGCAGAACTTTTTTATCGACAATGCGGCGAGCACAGAGGTCAAAGGAGTTGAAGCGGCGCTGCGTTGGCGTCCATTGCCGGGGTTTGCGTTTGATTTCGCTTATACCTATGCCGATGCGCGCTATAAGGATTATCAGGATGAAGGTCTGACAAATGTGACAGGTTTTGCACCGACGGGAGATGTATCGGGCAATCAACTGCCGCGCTATTCTCCACATCAGCTCAGTGTGAATGGTCAGTACCGTACAAAATCTCCGATTAAGAACTGGGACTTTGTGACCGGCGGTCAGTTCACTTATGAAAGCTCTCAGTTTACTGATAACTCTGAGACATCCGAAACCGGTGCGCGGTCCTTGTTAAACTTGCAGGCCGGGATTGAAAACGGACCTATGCATGTTGGTTTATGGGTCGATAATGCGCTGAATGAAAAAGATCCGGCGGTTGGTATTCCATGGTTTGATGCTTCGCAGGGTTTTCAGCGGGAATGGTTGATCGTTCCACAAGAGGGAACAACGGCAGGATTGCGGGTGAAATTAAGCTGGTAAATCACGCACAAAAGGTTTGGCAAGGCCGCCCTGCATTGCTATATTTCGGGGAGATTCACTTAAATTTTAATACGGAAAAACAAGATATGAAGCTGAGTATAGATCGGGCGGCCCTGTTAAGATCATTAGGTCACGTGCAAAGCGCTGTGGAGCGCCGGAATACTATTCCGATTTTGGCCAACGTGATGATGAAGGCTGATGACGGCGTGTTGTCCCTGTCCACGACCGACATGGATATGGAGATCAGCGAGTCTGTTGCCGCGCAGGTGGATAAGCCGGGCGCAACCACGGCGCCGGCGGCCACGCTGTTTGATATCGTGAAAAAACTTCCGGATGACACGCAGGTTGAACTGACGCTGGATGACAGCGGCAACCAGATGAGCGTGAAAGCAGGCCGGTCCAATTTCCGTCTGGCCTGTCTGCCGGTTTCTGATTTCCCTGAATTGGGGCAGGGCGAGTTGCCGACTGAATTTTCTATTCCTGCAAACGATCTGCGCGCGATTATCGACCGGACGCGTTTTGCGATGAGCACGGAAGAAACACGTTATTACTTGAATGGCATTTACCTGCATGCGGCGGAAAAAGACGGCGTGGCCGTGCTGCGCGCGGTGGCCACGGACGGGCACCGCCTGGCACGGTTTGAAATGCCGCTGCCTGAGGGCGCTGGCGGTATGCCGGGCGTGATTATCCCGCGTAAGGCTGTTGGCGAACTGCGCAAGCTGGTGGATGAAGCCGGCGATTCCATCAAGATCAGCCTGTCGGAAAGCAAAATCCGCTTTGAATTTGATCATATTATCGTCGCCTCGAAACTGATTGACGGGACTTTCCCGGATTATCAGCGCGTCATTCCGCAAGGCAATGACAAGGTGGTTGAAGTGAACCCGAAAGCTTTCACAAGCGCGATCGACCGCGTCTCGATTATTTCCGACGGCAAATCCCGCGCGATTAAAATGACGCTGAACGGCAAGATGATGACACTCTCTGCCAATTCACCGGAAGCCGGAAGCTCAACCGAAGATCTTGAAGTGAACGGGAATGACAATATGGAGATCGGCTTTAACGCCAAATATCTGCTGGATATCACCAGCCAGATTGAAGGCGATGGCTGCCGCCTGACTTTGGCCGATCCGGCCAGCCCGACCATCATTGAGGATACAGGCGATGCCGCCTCTCTCTATGTCCTGATGCCGCTGCGGGTTTGAATCCCTCTCCCGTAGGGAGAGGGCAACGAGACTTCATTTTGCCGCAGGCAAAATGATAGTCGCAGTGGGTGAGGGATTAAAATCTTTCCGTTGAAATAAATATATATCAAACACCCTCACCCAGCTTCGCCTAATCTCGCCTGCGGCTCGATAAGGCTACACAACCCTCTCCCTGAAGGGAGAGGGAAAATCTCCGTGACCTTTGTGTCCTCCGTGTTAAAATACCTTATGTCTTTTCTCTCGTCCCTTAACCTCACTCATTTCCGTTGTTATGACACGGTGAAGATTGACGGTCTGTCCTCCGGCCTGATTGTCCTGACGGGTGCCAACGGGGCGGGGAAGACGAATATCCTGGAGGCCATCTCCCTGCTTTCCCCGGGGCGGGGTCTGCGCAGCGCGCGGCTCGAGGAAATTCAAAAACAGGATCAGGGTCATCCGTGGGGCGTCTCCGCGATGCTTGAAACCTCTGTCGGTCCGGTGAAGCTCGGTACGGGGATTGATCCGCAAAAACCGGGCAAGCGGGCCGTGCGGATTAACGGTGCGCCAGCCAAAAGCCAGTCTGCCCTTTCTGATTTTATTGCCTGTTTGTGGCTCACGCCTGCGATGGACCGGCTTTTTCTTGACGGCTCATCCGGTCGCCGGCGTTTTTTTGATAAGCTGGTTTTTACTTTCGATCCCGGTCATGCGGGCCGGGTCAGCCGCTATGAAAACGCACTGCGCCAGCGGGCAAAACTTCTGGCGGAAGGAAACTATGATCCCAGCTGGCTTGATGCGCTGGAGCAGCAAATGGCGCAGACAGGTGTGGCAATCGCCGCGGCGCGTCTTGAATTTTGTCAGAAATTACAAACGGCTTGTGATCAGGCGGACGCGCGCGCAGAACTCTTCTTCCCGAAAGCCCGCCTTGCCATGGCCGGGTCGATTGAAACGCTTCTCAGAACCGAGCCCGCGCTTAAAGTCGAGGAGATGTTTGCTTACCAGCTTTTGGAATCGCGCCTGATTGATGCACAAAAAGGCGGCGCGGCGAGCGGGCCCCATAAAGCCGACCTGTCTGTTCATTTTGCTGCCAAGGACATGCCGGCTGATCAATGTTCCACCGGCGAGCAAAAAGCCCTGTTGATCGGGATTGTTCTTGCGCATTCTGCGCTCATGGCTGCTGAACGCGGCGCGCCGCCGATCCTGCTGCTCGATGAAATTGCTGCGCATCTCGATGAAGATCGCCGCGCAGCGCTGTTTGAAAAACTCACGGCGCTTGGGGGGCAAACCTTCATGACTGGCACGGACCAAAGCCTCTTTTCCGCCTGCCAAAATCAGGGGCAGTTTTTCACCGTTGAGCAGGCTGAAATTTCCAAGCAAAAACAATATCTTGCAGCTTAGAAAAAGGTGGGAAAAACCCTACTTTTTCCTGTCTTTTTACCCTCCGATTTGCTACAAAAAACCATTCACGAAAACGCAAAAAATTCGAGCGGTTTTCCTTCCGTTTATATGGTGTGAGAAATGAGTAAAGCAGCCAAAAAAGAAGATACAGAAATGGCAAAAGAAGAGATGATTGAGGGCGGCGACTACGGTGCCGACAGCATTAAAGTTTTGCGCGGGCTTGAAGCCGTGCGCAAGCGTCCGGGCATGTATATCGGCGATACCGATGACGGCACGGGCCTGCATCACATGGTTTATGAGGTTGTCGATAACGCGATCGATGAAAGCCTTGCCGGGCATTGTGACCGGATTGATGTGATGATCAATGCCGATGGCTCTGTCACGGTGAAAGATAATGGGCGCGGCATTCCGGTTGATGAACATCCGGAAGAAAAAGTCTCTGCCGCGCAGGTGATTATGACCCAGCTCCATGCGGGCGGGAAGTTTGACCAGAACTCCTATAAAGTCTCCGGCGGTCTGCACGGGGTCGGGGTGTCGGTTGTAAATGCACTGTCGGAATGGCTGGACCTGACGATCCGCCGCGACGGTAAAGAATGGACGATGCGCTTTCTTCACGGTGAAGCGGGTGAGGATTTAAGGCCTGTCCGTGACCTGGAAGAGGGAGAGCGCAACGGGACGAGCGTGACCTTCCTGCCTTCGACCGATACCTTTACCATGACGGAATTTGATTTTGCCACGCTGGAAGCGCGCTTGCGCGAACTGGCCTTCCTCAATTCGGGGGTAAATATTTACCTGACCGATAAACGCGGCGAAGAAGACAAACAGGTGCACCTGCACTATGAAGGCGGGATTCAGAGCTTTGTCGAATATCTTGACCGCAATAAAAAACCGCTGATCAAGGCGCCCGTCTCGGTGATTTCTGAAAATAGCGGGGTAACAGTTGAAGCGGCAATGGAATGGACCGATGCCTATCATGAAACCATGCTGTGTTTTACCAACAATATCCCGCAGCGTGACGGCGGGACTCACTTACAGGGTTTCCGCTCGGCGCTGACCCGCGTGATTACAAAATACGCCGATGAAAAAGGCATTTCGAAAAAAGAAAAAATCAAACTGACCGGGGAAGATATGCGCGAGGGCCTGTCCTGCGTACTGTCTGTCAAAGTGCCGGACCCGAAATTTTCCTCGCAGACAAAAGATAAACTGGTCTCTTCTGAAGTGCGCCCGGTTGTTGAGGCCGCGATTAATGAATCTCTTGCCACCTGGTTTGAAGAAAATCCGGGGGAGGCCAAAACTATTGTTGGTAAAATCGTTGAAGCGGCCACGGCCCGCGAAGCCGCGCGCAAGGCGCGTGATCTGACCCGCCGTAAGGGCGTGATGGATGTCTCCAACCTGCCCGGCAAGCTTGCAGACTGCCAGTCCAAGGACCCGGCAGATTCGGAAATTTTTATTGTTGAGGGAGATAGTGCGGGTGGTTCCGCCAAGCAGGCGCGGGAACGCCGCCATCAGGCGATCCTGCCATTGCGTGGGAAAATTCTGAATACCGAACGCGCGCGCTTTGATAAGATGCTGACCTCTGAACAGGTCGGAACACTGATCACGGCGCTCGGCACCGGGATCGGACCGGAAGAATTTAACATCGACAAAATCCGTTATCATAAAATCGTGATCATGACGGATGCGGACGTGGACGGATCGCACATCCGGACGCTGCTTTTGACTTTCTTTTTCCGCTATATGCCGGAGGTGATTGAGAAAGGCTATCTCTATATTGCCCAGCCGCCGCTTTATAAGGTCAAGCGTGGCAATAGCGGGGAGACATACTTAAAAGACGAAGCCGCGATGGAAAACTACCTGCTCGATGCTGTCATTTCCGATGTCATGCTTGTTCATGAAAACGGAACGCAGCGCGCCGGGAATGATCTTCGTGATGTGCTTGATAAATGCCGCGCCTTGCGTAGCTCTGTTCAGGCGGTCGCCCAAAAGGTTGGTTGCCCGGTCAGTGTGATTGAACAGGCGGCCATTGCCGGTGCGTTTGATGGGCGTATTTTTGAAGATAATAAATTTGCCGGTGAGCGGGCAAAAGCCCTGGCATCACGGATGAACGGGATTGCCGCGAAGAACGAAGATACATGGAAATGTGAATTTACACCGGTCGGCGGCTATATTCTTGAGCGCACGGTGCGCGGGGTGAAGGAATCCTTGCGTCTTTCGGCCGATCATGTCCGCCTGCCTGATGCGGTGCGTCTGTCCAAAGATGAAGACTGGCTGGCCGAAAATTTTGCAGGTCCTGTGACGCTGATGCAGGGTGAAAAGGAAGTCGCAAAATGTCACGGTCCGGCGACCTTGTTTGAAGAGGTTTTAGGGCAGGGCAAGAAAGGCCTGCAGACCCAGCGCTATAAGGGTCTTGGGGAAATGAACCCGGACCAGCTCTGGGAAACCACGCTTGATCCGGAAAGCCGTGTGCTTTTGCAGGTGACGGTCAAAGACGCTGAAAAAGCTTCAGAGCTCTTCTCCACCTTGATGGGCGATGTCGTCGAACCCCGCCGCGAGTTTATCCAGGACAATGCGCTCAAGGCTGAGGTGGACGCTTAATGGCAAACTGCCTGATTACAGGGACAAATAGAGGGTTAGGTTTGGCTTTTACTAAGTGGGCAGCAGATCAGGGGCATAATATTTATGCTTCCTCCAGAAATCCCATGCCTGAACTATCACAGGATAGAAGCAAGCATATATCTCATATTCAGGCGGACTATACAGATGCGGAAAAGTCTGTTCAGGATATCACAGATAAAATAGGTGATATCCCTCTTGATTTTATAATACACAATGCAGGACTGGTTGAAGCTTCTTATGAAGAGTTAGATGTGCAGCAGGCTCAGGATCTGTTATCTGTAAATTTGACAGTTTCATTGATGCTTACACAAAATTTGATTCCAAATATGCGCGCAGGGAACAATAAAAAAGTTATTTTTATCGGGTCTGTAAGTGGTCAGAATAATAGCCATTGCCCTGCAATTTTTTATGCTGCCAGCAGAATGGGGATTGTCGGAGCAGCTCAAAATTTGCGTCAGAATTATAAAAGTGATGGGATTAGTTTTCCGGTTATAGAACCGGGGCGTATGGCAACTGATATGGATTATGACGACGGACAGGATGCGGCAATAACCGAACATAATGGTAAAAGAATGCCTGTCCATGATGTTATCCGTATTGTTGAATGTATTCTATCTTTATCGCCTGTGGCATGTCCGACTCAATTTACGGTGCCAGATCAAAAATTCGGACCGGTATAGAACAAAACCTTGACAAAATAGGAATTTATTCATATAATGGCGGATGATTTTTAACATCTCTCCGCCGTCATTGCGAGGAGGCCGGAGGCCGACGCGGCAATCCAGTAATATCGAGCTTGCGGCTCTGGATTGCTTCGCTGACGCTCGCAATGACGGTAAAAAACAAACAAATCTGGACTTAGTCCACATTTTCTCAAAGGCTTTCAATTGGTTACAAAAAATGTTAGTCCACATGATAGGAACCCGGATAAGGTTCAAATTTACAAACGAACTGAGTGATTCCAGATTAGGGAAAACAAGTCAAAGATTAAGGAAAATAAAGGCCCGATGACATCTTTACTCGAAAAACTCTCTGCGGAAGTCGGAAAAGCCTTTGAATCTCTGGATTTGCCGGAGGAGCTCGGCGCGGTGCGCGTCTCTGATCGGCCGGATCTGTGCCAGTTCCAGTGTAACGGCGCGATGGCGGCGGCAAAGCAGGCGAAGAAAAACCCGCGTGAGGTTGCGCAGGGTGTTGTCGATGCGCTGACCCAGTGTCATTTCGAACATGGCAAAGCCATGGAGAAATCTCATGTTTCTGATGGAGATTCCTCGTCGCAGGCTCCCCGGAATGACGTATTTAAAAAGATTGAAATTGCCGGGCCGGGCTTTATCAACCTGGATATCACGGATGACTATCTCGCGGCGCATCTTTCTCAAAATGTCGACTTAGCCGACATTGGCGGCGGGGCGGGCGTTATTATTGATTATGGCGGGGCGAATATCGCCAAGGCGATGCATGTCGGGCATTTGCGCGCCGCGGTGATTGGCGAAGCGGTAAAACGCATGATGAAGGCGGCTGGCTATAACGCGCTGGGCGATGTACATCTGGGTGATTGGGGCACGCATCTGGGGATGCTGATTGGCGATTATATTCGCGAAGGAGATGTGGGCTTAGTCCTCAATACGGATCCTGAAAATCCTGTGCAGGTTGAGACGCTCATGGAAGATATGAGTGTGCGCTATCCCAGGGCGTCTGCGGCGGCGAAAGAAAATGAAGATCTGATGCGCGAAGCGCAGGACACAACGGTTAAGCTGCAAAATAAGGAAGATCCCTATTATCCGGTTTGGGAAAAAATATCCGCTGTTTCTGAAAAAGGACTGAAAGAAACCTATGGCTTGCTAAATGTTGAGTTTGAGATCTGGAAAGGGGAAGCCTGTGTCCATGATCTGATCGCGCCGATGGTTGATGACCTGAAAGCCAAAAATTTTACCGAGGAAAGTGACGGCGCGCTGATTATTCCACTCGCTGAGGAAAGCGATAAAAAAGAAATGCCCCCGCTCATTCTCTATAAACGTGATGGCGGTGTGATGTACGGCACAACGGATATGGCCACGCTTGTCGACCGGATGCGGAAAAATAAACCATCCAAAGTGATTTACGTTGTGGATCAGCGCCAGTCTTTGCATTTTGAACAGGTTTTCCGCGCGGCTTACAAGACGGGCATTGTGCCGGAAAGCGTAGAGTTGACCCATGCCGGGTTTGGGACAATGAACGGGACGGACGGTAAGCCGTTCAAAACCCGCGCGGGCGGTGTAATGAAGTTAAAAGATCTGCTTGCCATGGCGACAGATAAAGCGCGTGAACGCATGGTGGAGGCCAATCTGGCCGAAGATATGGGAGAAGACGAAAAGGAAGATGTTGCATTAAAAGTAGCTGTGGCCGCGATTAAATTTGCCGATCTGCAAAATGCGCGGCAGGCCGATTACGTTTTCGATCTTGACCGGTTAACGCGCTTTGAGGGTAAAACCGGGCCGTATTTGCTGTATCAGGCGGTGCGGATTAAATCGCTTTTACGAAAAGCAAAAGAACAAGATATTCAATCCGGCACATTGGAAGACATTGTGATTGAGGGGGGCAGCCGGGAACTGGCGCTGCTTTTGTGTGAATTACCGGAAGCCTTTATGCTCTCCGTTCAGAACTATGCGCCGCATTATCTGTGCGACTACGTGTATCGTCTAGCCAGCGTGTTCAGTTCTTTTTACGGCAATTGTCACATTCTGTCTGAAGAAGATGAAACGCTCCGGGCCAGCCGGCTTGCATTATGCAAGATGACACTGGCACAAATTGAACGCGTACTGGATCTTTTGGCAATCGATATTCCTGAAAGAATGTAGATTAAGCCGCTTTTTGTTTTTTCGGCTTCCGGCCACGTTTGCCGGCGCGCACAGGGCGGCCGATCATTTCTTCAACCGCATCCAGGAACGTATCCGATCCGCGCGGCCGGCCGGTGGAGAGATGAGACTGGATCGAATCCATTTCCTCTTTTGGCATATCGAGATAAATAAAACTCTCCCAATCCGGGATAATATGAAGTAAAGGCTTATGATCCATGACCCGGTCAGGCCGACCTTTGACATGTGTTGCAGCGCTTGACCAGATATAGTTTTCGGCTTTGGGTGCAATCATCGCCATGACAGGAAGTTTTTCAATGAAGCTGGCCGCTTTGAGCATACAGCTTTCATCCATCGGATAAGAGTAAAACCGGTTTTGGAAAAATGTGCCTTTATCGTCCTGTCTGTCGTTGCGGTAATTTGTAAACTGGCGGTGTGTTTCCCCGATTGCTGAAGAAAGCGCCTTCTCATTTTTTGGCATCAGCAGCAGGTGAATCTGATCCGGCATCAGGCAATAAGCCAGAACCATTACACCGGCATTTGCACATTGTTCTTTCAGGATTTCGCAGTAAGTCTGAAAATCTTCTTTGGCTGTAAAGATCTGTGCCCCTTCCATGCTTCGTTGCATGATGTGATGGGGTGTGTCAGGAATCACGATGCGCGCTTGTCTGGCCATAAGCAGCCATTTTAAAGAGAGTGGAAAACGACGTCAACGGGAATATCCTGTCCCTTACATTAGCGTGCAAGGAGAACGTAATAAAAATTATAACAGCTACCGCCGTTACATCCTGTAGATTCACGAATGCAGGCGGCATTTTCGCCTGACAGAGCGGTTGAAGATCCGGAGTCGTTGATTGTTGCTGCTGCTGCAGGAGTAGAAGCATATGACCCTGTGAAAGGTGTCTCGGTCAGGATGCCTGTATCATCGACGGCGGGCTCATCTGAAGGGTTCGAAATATTCAGATTATTGTTGATATTTATACAAACCTGCCGGTTGAGGACGGGGGCAAAGAAAACAAGATCTGATGCTGCGCTTTCAACATCGTCAACACCACCCGCCCCAACATAGCTATAGGACCCGTATAAAGCATTGGATGATTGTGAAGAATCCAGCCAGCTTGTTTGTGGAGTATGCCAGGGAATATTGCCGCCGGCAGATTCAAAGAGGTGACATTTATTTGTTCCAGGGGCACTTGCATTCACGTAATTTCCGCCATATTCAAAACTAATCTCGTTTTCAGAGCAGCGGTTTTTAACGCGCACACGATTGACAGCTTCCTCAATTGAGCGGGCGTAAGACAGGATTTCAGATGCGGCGATGGCTGCTTCCTGTTTTGAAATATCGCCTGTGCCGCCTTGCTGGGCGCTGCGGGTAAAGGTATAAGTCAGCGCAGCAAAGAGGGCGATAGCGACCAGGATATAAATAAACGCATTGCCGGACTGTGAATTTTGCACGTGCCAATTAGTCTTTCTGTTCATCGTTTTTGAAAACGGATTTGCGCATATTCTCACCCGCCTCTTTTAAGATGCGTTCAACATCACTATCCAGTTCAGTGCGGACATAGTCCTTTCGCTCTTGTGGCGTTTGAACCGGCGTTACCGCTTGCGTTTCTTCAACCAGATCATCCCATTTTTTAGGCTGGCGCGTTTCTGTGAGAACCGGCCCGTCTGCAGGGGGTGTTTCTGTTGGCGGCGCTTCTTGTGCTGGTGCGGGAGGGGGCGGTGTTTCCTGTACACTTTGCGCAAGTGTATCAACGGCAGGGCTTGTATCTGCCGGTGCTGGCGGTGTGATTGCCTGTTGTTTAGCTTCTTCGGCTTCTTCCGGGTTTTGCCGGGCATGGAGCGCGGACAATCCAAAAATACCTGAATCGGACACAGGCCCTAAAAGCTTTGTTCCTTCTTCAATCCCAAGAGCCAGTTCACGAATATCATCGGGTGTTTCAACAGCGACATCTGCTTTCATCGCCGTCCATGTTTTATGCACCATGAGGTCACGCAGCTTGGTGATATCTTCAGCGTGTTTAATAATATGATCATCGACTTTCGGCAAAGCAAGGAAGCGTGTCACCCGCATGGCATTGGCATTGCCCGGATTGGCGTAGAAAATATTTGTCTGGATGACATCCATTGCAAAAGAGACAATGGCCTCTCCTTCTTTCATATCTTTTAAATCATCATAATCGGCGCGCGTTCCGGTATCCACAGAGGCTTGCTGTGTATCGTGATAGGAGCCGGTCGACATCCCGCCGCGGAGCTGCACACTGGAAACCTTATACACATAGTCTTTCCCGATATGGTTTTCAAAAAATTCGCGGGTCTGGGTTGGATCCTGCAATTTCCCGAAAATCTTGATGTTACAGTTGGCTGTAATAGAGCGCGCTTCTTCTTTGACGCGCTTTTCCATGGCCTGTAAATCCTGCGCAGCAAAGATCAGGCAAAAACCAAGAGAACGAGCCTGCGCGGCCATGACCGCCATGCCTTGTGCGGTATAGTAACCAACCTCGTCAAAGATGGTCATAAAGGGTGTTGAAGAATGGGTCGGCTTGTTTTCAATGACGGTTGAGCTTTCCCCTTCAAGCTGCGCGCCAAGGGTTGATCCCATCATTCCTTTTAAGGTGGCGGAAATAATTTTACCAAGGTTGGCCGTTTCATCGCCTGATTTTTCCAGGGCCGGGATCAAAGCAACGACAATCCGACGGTTCAACACAATATCGACCATATCGATATCGGCATTCTGGGCATCGAAGATATAACCGTAATCATCACCAAGAGATTGCAGCGCGCGGGTGAACTGCATGGTCAGGTAACCGTGCTGCTGACGGACCGTTGTTGTGTCAACCATTGGCTGGTCGGGCCCCATCGGCTTTTCCTTGCCCATTTCATCAAATGCATCGGCGACAAATCCCGGAAGTGTATCAAGATAACCAGTGATCCCTTCACGCAGGCGTTCGGGAATGGCTTCGTCACGCGACATTTCAATCACGCGGTTCAAATTCAGATATTCGCGGATCGTCGATACGGAGAGCGGAAAATCCTGGTGATCCCGTTTCCAGGTCAGGGCTGGCATCAGAGCCTGGATCAAGGAAACAGCCCGCTCTTTCCACATGGCGTTGTCGCCTTCTGCTTCGGGCATCAGGGAGACGAGCATGTTGGACAGGTAAGAGGCGGATCCGCTGGAAAACGGGTTCATCGTATTGGAGGGCGGGCGCTCATCCGAATTCCCGGTCATATAGTTGAGCACCATCAAATCATCATCCCGGCCAAAACGGCGGGCGAGGGAACACAAAGAAGACCACAAATCCGTATCTGCTTTACCGTCAATGTAAACGTAGCCTGATCCCCAGCTCATGGCATTGGCGGCAAAGGACTTTAACCCTTCCGTTTTACCGGATCCGGTTGTTCCAAGATAAAGGATGTGCGTCCGGGCATCAGAGTTTGAATACCAGACTTGCTCATTCGTCTTTTGGTCATTTCCGACATATAAAATGCCTTCTGCCTGTCCTTTTTTGCCGGGGCCCATATTATTATGATCGACATGTTTAGCGCCGACCGGAAGCTTCCCCGGCAGGGAACGGTCGCGTGTAACCAGCCACCAGAAAAAGATCAGGTAGATAACCAGGATCAGGTCGGCGAATAAAACGGCTGCCGGAACAAAGACAAAGCTGAGAGCGCCGACCAGGCAGATGCTAAAAGCGCTGGCCGGTTTTTGCAGCCAGTCGCCAAAGCGCACATAAAGCGGGCGCACGTCACGAACAACGTGCGCTTTCCCGTATCCAAATCTTTTCCGGTCTAAAGCCATTGGGTTTTAAAATAATCCTTTCTTATCTCATTGCCCGCTCAAAAACGCATCTGCAGAGACCGGAACGCCGGTCGCTTCAGGAGAGCCTGCATTCGCCCGAATATTCTGGGCCGATGGATCCATAAACGGATTGGCTGTTTGCGGTGAAATCTGCGCGAGGTAGAAAAATAAAAGGATCACAAGAACAACGCCGCCGGTGGCAACGCCCCATTTCATAGCTTCAGATTTGGCTGACGCGGGCGCTGTTGATCCTGCGGCGGTGTTTGCTTTACCGCCCTGCAATGTTCCAGAGACCTGCATCAGGATCTCCATCGCATCCTCTTTTGTTTCAAACAGGGCAATTGCGGTGTCTTCTCCGCTTTGATCTTTTTTTACAAGTGCCCATTTCTTGTTGTCCTCTTTGACGGTAAAACTTGCGGCCTGGGCCTGTTTTAGGTCCATGCGCCAGACAACCGGTTCGGCTGCGGCAGGCAAAGATAAAACAAGAGAGCCTTTGCTCATTGAAACGGTATTGGATGTGTTCGTTGTCATTTATTTCTTCTCGTTATAATGTTTAAGTTGTTTTCAGTTTTTTAATACCGCGTTTTTTCGACTCTGAATAATCAAGCTGCGGGATTGGCCGCGCGCGTGTTTCCTGCATATAGTCTGCAATCGAACTCACCGCATCATCGACCTTGGGTTTAGGGATCGGGCGGCGCGCCATTTTTTCGGCTTTGTAATGTGCCATCGCTCCCATGGCTTCCATATGATAGGTGTGACGGCCAAGATTGTTGAGCGGGTACCAAAGATCCCGGTCATAACCGCGCAGCCAGACAAATTGTGCAGAGGCCAGAATGCCGCCTTCTTCACGGGCTGTTGCAACAGCCCTGATTAAGGCCGTGGTCTGCCAGGCATGTTGGTTGCATTTGGACAAGGTCTTTGCAGCCAGGTCTTTTGTCCGTAATATTTTTTGCGCCTCTTTTACGAGTTTCTGATCCTTGGATAATTCAAGCCCTTTATCATGCGACCAACACAGGGCCAGCCGGCCAAGCATTTCATCGGCTTGCTGGCGGCGGCGGGAGGTTTTCAGGCAGGCGGCGGCCAAAAGGACCTGTTTATATGGCTTTAAAGCCTTGGCGCCTTTCCAGCGCGGTCCCAACTGGCGGCCAAACATTTTGGCAGCATGGGCTTTATCGACGTGTCCTTCCGGCATCGGGTTTTGTGTGTAGGCCAGCCATTCTTCAGGTCCCAGAGCTTCGGCAAAAAGCGGCAGCTCTACCGGGACCGGGGCGCCCGGCGGGCGCGGCGGCACTTTAGAAGGGTTGAATTTTACAAAAGGGGAAATCACAGGAAAGGCTTTTGCCTGATGTTCAATCAAACCATCCAGGCCATAGCTTTTCCGGTACTGTGTGCCTGGTCCTTTAAACAGGGCCCAAACGCCAATCAGCATGATAACAACAACGACGATCCATTTGAGCGGCAGCAGGGCTGCAGCCGTCATTGTGACAAGCAGCCGGCCTTCTATCTCATCCCCGGAAACACGGGCAAGGCTGTCACGCCATTGTTTAATATTAATTTCAATATTGTCCCAAACGACAGTGTAATCATCCCCGGTTACCTGCGAAACCAGCCAAAGCTGGCCGTACCTGACCCAGCGCAGGGCGCTGGCGATTTCCGGCGCCCAGATCCACCAGACCAGAAAAGCAACGGCAGCCAGGATAATGGCTAAAATACCCCAGCCCATGGCCACATCTGCTGCGCCTTCCGGTTGTCCGTCAGCCATCTCTTAAAACTTTCCTAGAATCCATAATTGACCGTTTGTAATATACCCTGAAAATTATATCAAAGCGTGGGGGAAAAATCTAATTTTTCCAGTCTGTTAATGGATTTTTCAAAAGAGCTTGAAAAAGCGGGTTTTTTTGCTAGTCTGCGCTGTCCTTTTGATGTGCCGCAATAGCTCAGTTGGTAGAGCAGTTGATTTGTAATCATCAGGTCCGCGGTTCGAGTCCGTGTTGCGGCACCATTTTTCCTTTATTTTCCAAAACATAAAGGCTACATCCTGTGCAGGATGACACGACAAAAGCCATTAGTCCTCACAATGGGCGAACCAGCCGGTATTGGCCCTGAAATCACGGCAGCGGCCTGGCAGCGGCGCGCCGAAAAAAAGCTGCCGCCCTTCTTTGTGGTTGGTGATCCGTCTTTATATGAGATCCCTGTAAGCGAGATTGAGGATCCGGCGCAAGCGATAGATCTGTTTAAACAGGCGCTTCCGGTATTCCCTTTGAAGCTAAAAGGAAAAAATAAGCCGGGTGTGCTTAATCCTGAAAATGCACCTTGCGTGATTGAAAGCATTGAAAAGGCAGTCAGCTTTGTGCAGGAGGGGAAGGCTAGCGGGATTGTCACAAATCCTATTCATAAAAATATTTTACATGAGGCCGGTTTTGAATTTCCCGGCCATACGGAGTTTTTGGCTCATTTATGTGGCAATCACCATCAACCGGTGATGATGCTCATGGCAAAGAATTTACGCGTTGTGCCGCTTACCATTCATGTTCCGCTTGCCGGTGTACCGGGCGTAATTTCAAAACAGAGCATCATTGAAAAAGCGAAGATTATCTTAAGCAGCCTGCAAACCGATTTTGGTCTGAAAGCGCCGCGTCTTGCGGTTGCGGGGCTAAACCCGCATGCGGGAGAGAGCGGTCAGTTCGGCCGTGAGGAAATCGAAATTATTTCCCCGGCAATTGAGACTTTAAAAAAAGACGGACACAAAGTGTCCGGTCCATATTCTGCTGATACGATGTTTCACGATGAGGCACGGGCAGAATATGATGCGGTCTTGTGCATGTATCACGATCAGGCTTTGATCCCGGTAAAAACCCTCGATTTTCACGGCGGGGTGAATATCACGCTCGGTCTGCCGATCATCCGGACTTCACCTGATCACGGCACTGCGCTGGAAATTGCGGGGAAAGGGGTTGCAAGGCCGGATAGTCTGATGACTGCGCTTTTGAAAGCTGCGGAAATCGTCGGTTACCGGGCATATTAAGTTTTTTCTGGTCATATCCTGATTTTTGGCCTATAACCCCCCTTAAATTCCCAAACAGAGTGAGTATTCAACAGGGCCCAAGGGCTCTACGAACTGTGGGAAAAACGAACAAAGTTAAAGGTTTTAAAATGGCAAACTTGAAGCCGGTAGAGTTTTTTAAGCAGGTGCGCGCGGAAGCCAAAAAGGTCACCTGGCCTTCGCGCAAGGAAACAACTGTCAGCACGATTGCCGTGTTCATCATGGTCTTTCTGGCGGCTGTGTTTTTGTTTTTATCGGATCAGATCATCGCCGTGGTGATCCGGTTTATTTTGGGATTTGGTAGTTAAATTAGAAGAGAAGGATTTAAGAAAATGGCACATCGCTGGTATGTTCTTCACGTTTATTCTGGCTTTGAAAACAAGGTCGCTGAAACCATCATGGATAAAGCCCAAAAACAAGGTCTGGAAGACCGGGTTGAAGAAATTATGGTGCCGACCGAAGAGGTCGTTGAGGTCAAGCGCGGGCAGCGCGTCAATGCAGAGCGCAAATTTTTCCCCGGTTATGTCCTGATGAAGGCGGATATGTCTGACAATGTCTGGCATATGGTCAAAGACACGCCGCGTGTGACAGGATTTTTGGGCGCGGGGAATAAGCCTTCCCCGATCACCGAAAAAGAAGCCGAAGCGCTGATGAAACAGATCCAGGAAGGGGTGGACCGTCCGCGTCCGTCCGTGACCTTCGATATTGGCGAGGAAGTCAAAGTTGCCGACGGACCGTTTGCGTCCTTTAACGGCATTGTCGAGGAAATCGACGAGGAAAAAGCCAAGCTCAAAGTCTCTGTGTCCATCTTTGGCCGCGCCACCCCTGTTGAACTCGAATACGGGCAGGTAGAAAAGCTTTAGTTTTTCCTTGCAATTATCCTCTTAACTTCTTATAACCCGCCTCATTGAAGTGATGTAGGAGGTTTTTTCGTGCGCCAAAGACCATGCACGGAGCCGGACTACAAACTCTTTTTAACAACTAAAAGGAGTCAGAAATGGCAAAAGAAATCACAGGTTATATCAACCTGATTATTCCGGCGGGTGGTGCTAACCCGTCACCGCCTGTCGGCCCGGCTTTGGGTCAGCACGGCGTCAACATCATGGAATTTTGTAAGGCCTTTAACGCCAAAACGGAATCCATGGAAAAAGGGATGCCGATCCCGGTCAAGATTACGGTGTACAAGGATAAGTCTTTTGACTTTATTACCAAGAAAGCGCCGAACAGCTATTACATCAAGAAAGCGCTGAAACTGAAATCCGGTGCGAATATGCCGGGCCGCGAAACAGTCGCGCAAATCTCTCAAAAACAAATCCGCGCGATTGCCGAAGATAAAATGACGGACATGAACGCCAAGGATATTGAGGGAGCGATGAATATTATCGCAGGATCAGCGCGCTCTATGGGCATTGAAGTGGTGGAGGACTAATCATGAGCAAATCTAAAAACACAAAAGCTTTTGCTGAAAAGTTCGACCGCCGTGAAAGCTATTCAATTGCCAAGGCTGTCGAGATCATCAAGGACTGCGCGAAAGTGCGTAAATATGATGAGACGGTTGATATTGCCATTAATCTCGGGATTGACCCGAAACATGCGGACCAGCAGGTGCGCGGCATGATTTCCCTGCCAAACGGCACAGGTGCAAGTGTGCGCGTGGCGGTTTTTGCAAAGGATGCGAAAGCGGATGAGGCGAAAAAAGCCGGGGCCGATATTGTTGGCGCAGATGATCTGGTGGAACAGATCAAGGGTGGCACGATCGATTTTGACCGCTGTATTGCCACGCCTGACATGATGGGTATGGTTGGCCAGGTTGCCAAGGTTTTGGGCCCGAAAGGCCTGATGCCAAACCCGAAGCTGGGGACTGTGACCCCGGATGTTGCCAAGGCTGTTGAAGAGGCCAAGGCCGGGGCGATTGAATTCCGCGCTGAAAAAACCGGGATTATCCATGCCGGTGTTGGCAAGGCAAGTTTTGACGCCGATAAGCTGGTCGAAAATATTGCGGCCTTTATTGAAGCGATCAACAAAGCCAAGCCGTCCGGCGCAAAAGGGACTTATATGAAGAAAGCCACGCTGTCTTCAACTATGGGCCCGGGTATTAAGCTGGATCTGTCTGCGGATGCAGAAGAGAAAAAGGCAGCCTAAATAAAATTCTTGACGCAGGTTTGGGTTTTTCTTATAACCTGCGTCAAATTTCCTGTCCAAGACTGCGGGGACGTGATTGTTTAAATATCCCGCATAGATGAGGAATTGTCATTCTGAGCGAAGCGAAGAATCTTCTAAGATCCTTCAGGTCGCTATCGCTCCTTCAGGATGACATTCTTTAATGACTTGGACAGGCGGCTTTTAAAAGCCGCTTTTTTAATGGTTTAGACAAAAGGAATAAAGCCATGGCAATGACACGAGCCCAAAAAGAAGCTGAAGTAAAAGCTTTACAGGATACACTTGAAGCAACGGAAATCGTTGTTTTAACGCAAAATGCAGGTCTGGATGCGGAAGCTACCAGTGAGCTTCGCATTAAGATGCGCGAAGGCGGCGTGAATTATAAAGTCGCCAAAAACACGCTGGCGAAAATCGCAATCAAAGGCACGCAATATGAAAGCCTGGCTGATATGCTGAAAGGCCCAACGGCGATGGCGACATCTGCCGACCCGGTCGCTGCAGCGAAAGCGGCAAACGATTTCGCCAAGAAAAACGACAAGTTCGTGATTGTTGGCGGCGCGATGGGTGAGATGATCCTCGATGTGGATGCGATCAAGAAGCTGGCAAGCCTGCCGAGCCTTGATGAGCTGCGTTCCAAGATTGTTGGTCTTCTGGTGGCAGGTCCGACCAAGCTGGCCGGTATCCTGCAAGCCCCGGCCCGCGACATGGTTGGTGTGACCAAGGCGTATGGTGAAAAAGGGTAAGGATATAATGGTGAGTAATATGACTGAGTTATCTGAGGACAGGCAAACAGCTTTTGATAAGGTGTTTGAAATGTTGGAAACGCATGGTGGGAAACTGAGCATACTAGCGCACCATGCATTTTTTCCTTTGAAAACAAGTTATGTTGTTTCTGATCCTGATAAAGCAAGGACTGTAATTGGTAATATGGCTTACCATAGAGTCGATATTGATCCGCTTAGCGTTGCTGATAGCAGTAAGGAAAAAAGTTTTGGATTTCGTGAGGTTGCTCACGAAGGAATTGTTTATCAAGTTTAAATTTTAGCTGATTTTAATTTTAAAAAAGGAGAAAGAAAATGGCTGCAAATTTGGAAAAAATCGTTGAGGATCTCTCAGCACTGACAGTTTTGGAAGCGGCAGAGCTTTCAAAGCTTCTTGAAGAAAAATGGGGCGTAACGGCGGCTGCCGCTGCACCTGTTGCTGCCGTCGCTGCTGGCGGCGCGGCTGCCGGTGGTGACGCCGCAGAAGAAAAAGACGAGTTCGATGTTGTTCTGGCTGATGCCGGTGGCAACAAGATCGCCGTTATTAAAGAAGTTCGCGCTGTCACAGGTCTTGGCCTGAAAGAAGCCAAGGAAATGGTTGAAGCCGGTGGCAAGACCATCAAAGAAGGTGCGAAGAAAGACGAAGCCGAAGAAATCAAGAAAAAGCTTGAGGAAGCCGGCGCGAAAGTCGAGCTTAAGTAATTACGTTAATTAGGTAATTCCCCGCCGGGCGTCCCTGTTTAGGGTCTATATGCCGGGCGGGGAAATTGCCGTTTTTATAGAGCTTGACAATTATTATGCGCTGGTCCATAACCACGCATACTTGGCAGGCATATCGGGATGATTGTGACGAATTTTACACCGGTAAAATTTTGAAATTTCAGTAACTTAGGATCTTTTTCCCCAAAGCGGGAAATGGCGATCCTGAGCTTTTTGCGCTTTGTGGTGAGTCGGTTGGCGCTTATAAAAAATTAATCCGGACGGTAAAAAGACAGATTTTTAAAGAGAAGGTAGGCCCTTAAGATGAACGCTAAAGCTGCAAATTCCCCCCTAAAGAAAAAAGCAAAACCGATGGCCCGTTTGCCGGTGCGTTCGGCCAATGACGTGACGAGCTTCACGGGCAAGATGCGTGTCCGCCGGAATTTTGGCAGTATTCGTGAAGTTGCCGAAATGCCGAACCTGATCGAGGTTCAGCGCGATTCCTATGGTCAGTTTCTTCAGCAGGAGGAGGAAG